>CAKUBJ010000001.1 GCA_934636905.1 uncultured Dysosmobacter sp.
TCGGTATCGAAGACGAAGACGTTGACGTCCTTGCCGGAAGCCAGAACGTGATCCACGCCGCCGAAGCCGATGTCGTAAGCCCAGCCGTCGCCGCCGAAGATCCAGATGGACTTCTTCTCCAGATATTCCTTGTCCTTCAGGATGGCAGCCACCAGCTTGCAGGCGTCGCAGTCGCAGAACTTCTCGCCCTTGGCCTTCAGTTCCTGGGCGTGGGCCTTGAACTGCTCAATGCCGGCCAGTTCGTCCACGGTGGCGATGCTGCTTTCCAGCGCCTTGATGTAGTCGGCGGAAGCGGTCTTGTTGGCGGCACCGTCGGTCATGGTGTCCAGCCACTTCTGAGCGGCTTCCTTCAGTTCGGGACGCGCCCACTCCACGGCAATCAGCTGACGGGTCAGGTCAGCCAGACGGTTGCGGGTCGCTTCCTGACCCAGATACATACCAAGGCCGTGCTCGGCGTTATCCTCAAACAGGGAGTTTGCCCAAGCGGGGCCGCGGCCGTTCTTATCGGTGCAGTAAGGAGAGGTTGCGGCAGGCCCGCCCCAGATGGAGGAGCAGCCGGTGGCGTTGGAGATGTACATCCGGTCACCGAACAGCTGGGTGACGAGACGGGCATAGCTGGTCTCGGCGCAGCCGGCGCAGGAGCCGGAGAACTCCAGATAGGGCTGCTTGAACTGGCTGCCCTTGACGGTGTTGTCCTGCATGTCGGCCTTGGGAGCGACCTCGGCCACGCAGTAGTCGAACACATCCTGCTGTGCGGCTTCCTCTTCCTGGCCAACCATGGTCAGGGCACCCACGGGGCAGACGCCCACGCACACGCCGCAGCCCATGCAGTCCAGAGGAGACACGGCCATGGTGTACTTGTAAACACCCTTGCCCTTGCCGGCCTTCACGTCCACGATCTTGGCAGCGGCGGGAGCCTTGGCGGCCTCCTCCTCAGTCAGAGCGAAGGGACGGATGGTAGCATGGGGGCAGACATATGCGCAGTTGTTGCACTGGATGCACTTGGAAGCGTCCCAAGTAGGAACGGAGACGGACACGCCGCGCTTCTCATAAGCGGCAGCGCCCTGCTCGAACTGACCGTCCACATGAGGCAGGAAGGCGGAAACAGGCAGGCTGTCGCCGTCCATACGGCCCACGGGGAACATGATGTCCTCCACCTGCTTCACAACGCCCTCGCGGCCGGTGAGCTTGGTGGTCACAGTCTCGTCCTTGGCGTCAGCCCAATCGGCGGGCACGTCGAACTTCTTGTAAGCGGTAGCGCCCAGATCGATGGCCTTGTGGTTCATGTCCACAACGTCCTGGCCCTTCTTCAGGTAGGAGTGGGTAGCGGCGTCCTTCATGTACTGCAGGGCCTCGGTCTCAGGCAGAACCTTTGCCAGAGAGAAGAAGGCGGACTGCAGGATGGTGTTGGTGCGCTTGCCCATGCCGATCTGCTTGGCCAGGTCGATGGCGTTGATGGTGTAGACCTGGATATTGTTCTTGGCGATGTAACGCTTGGAAGCGGCATCCAGATGGTGGCTGAGCTCCGCGTCATCCCACTGGCAGTTGATCAGGAACACACCGCCGGGCTTCACATCGCGGACGATGGGGAAATGCTTGGTGATGTAGGCAGGCACGTGGCAGGCCACGAAGTCAGCCTTGTTGATATAGTAAGAAGACTTGATGGGCTGATCGCCGAAGCGCAGATGGCTGACGGTGACGCCGCCGGTCTTCTTGGAGTCATACTGGAAGTAGGCCTGGATGTACTTGTCGGTATGGTCGCCGATGATCTTGGTGGAGTTCTTGTTGGCGCCAACGGTACCGTCGCCGCCCAGACCCCAGAACTTGCACTCGATGGTGCCGGCAGGAGCAACGCCGGGAACGGCCTTCTCCTCCAGAGACAGGTGGGTGACGTCATCCACGATGCCCAGAGTGAACTCGTGCTTGGGAGCGTCCTTCTTCAGCTCGTCATACACGGCGAAGACGGAGGCGGGAGGCGTATCCTTGCTGCCCAGACCGTAACGGCCGCCGATGACCTTCATGTCATTGAAGCGGTTGGCGTTGGCCAGTGCGGTGACAACATCCTTATAAAGAGGCTCACCCTCGGAGCCGGGCTCCTTGGTGCGGTCCAGAACGGCCAGTGCCTTGCAGGTGGAGGGGATGGCAGCCAGCAGCTTGTCGGCCCGGAAGGGGCGATACAGGTGAACCTTCACCATGCCCACCTTTTCGCCGTGGGCATTCATGTAGTCAATGACTTCCTCTGCCACGTTGCAGATGGAGCCCATGGCAATGATGACCCGGTCGGCATCGGGTGCGCCGTAGTAGTTGAAGAGCTGATAGTTGGTGCCCAGCTTCTCGTTGATCTTGCCCATGTACTTCTCAACCACCTCGGGGAGGGCTTCGTAGTACTTGTTGCAGGCTTCACGATGCTGGAAGAAGATGTCGCCGTTCTCGTGGGAACCGCGCATGGCGGGGCGCTCGGGGTTCAGGGAATGCTTGCGGAAAGCATCCACAGCGTCCATATTGCACATTTCCTTCAGGTCGGCGTAATCCCAGACAGCCACCTTCTGGATCTCGTGAGAGGTGCGGAATCCGTCAAAGAAGTTGATGAAGGGGACGTGACCCTCAATGGCGGCCAGATGGGCCACGGGAGCCAGATCCATGATCTCCTGCACGTCGTTCTCGCACAGCATGGCGAAGCCGGTCTGACGGCAGGCCATGACGTCGGAGTGATCGCCGAAGATGTTCAGCGCGTGGCTGGCCACGGTACGGGCAGACACATGGAACACTGCGGGCAGCAGTTCGCCGGCGATCTTGTACATGTTGGGGATCATCAGCAGCAAGCCCTGAGAGGCCGTGTAGGTGGTGGTCAGCGCACCGGCTGCCAGAGAACCGTGAACCGTGCCGGAAGCGCCGGCCTCAGACTGCATCTCGCACACCTTTACGGTGGTGCCGAAGATGTTCTTCTGACCGTTGGCTGCCCACTGGTCCACATAGTCCGCCATGGGAGAAGACGGGGTGATGGGATAGATTCCCGCCACTTCGGTAAAAGCGTAGCTGACATATGCAGCGGCGTTGTTACCGTCCATGGACTTGAATTTTCTTGCCATAAACTCTTACCTCCTATGCGGCGGAATACCGCCTGCAGAGCAGTTCCCGCCGAATTGCGGCCGCCGGTCTCTCTCCTCCCGGAAGCCGTACAGTGTCATTATAGCACCCGTTTGTTATTTTGTAAACACACTCCGACAAATTTTGCGCATAAAAACACTTTTTTTCTCATTTGCAAAAAAACCAAAACTTTTTTCTGTTTTTTTGTTATCCGGTTCCAAAAACCGCAAAAAATACGGTATCCCCGCAGCAAACCGCCTGCCGGAAGCGGCGCATGAGAAAAATCCCGGCGGGAGCAGAACCTCTCTTCGCCGGGACTTAACAGAAAATTTACATTTTGGGCAGAACGGAATCTGCCTCCGGGACGCCGTCGTCAGACACCCTTCCTGTGCAGTTCCCAGGAGTAGAATCCGGGAATCAGCACCATGGCCGCCGTCACGGCAGCGTACACCCAGACGTTCCCCAGTCCCAGCAGCGTCAGCAGAATCAGCAGCAGCCCCCCTGCCACCCACAGGAAGCCGGCCAGCCGATGGGTGCGGTTCCAATTTTCCTCGCTTTGCAGCGTCCACGGCAGCTTGATTCCCATGGTGCGGTTCTGCCGGATCTTCGGCAGGTAGTTGCCGAGGATCAGGAACAGCAGCCCCACGAACACCGGCACTACGGTGCTGATGTGCATCTCATAGCCCAGCCCTGTGCCGAGTGTGACTGCTCCGCCGAGCAGCGATACGGCTGGGCAGAACCACAGCAGCACCGTCCGCAGCACAGGATTCGTATTTTTCTTCGTTTCGCGGCTCTCGGCGTAAAAGCAGACGAGATGCAGTGCCAAAATAAACAGCGGCAGGCCGAACACAGTGGCGGCGCGCGATGACCATCCATTCGCATTGCCGGAAAAGTCCCAATGCGTCACCATAATTTCCGGCAAACGCGGGTAAAGCGCCGCGCCCACGGGCAATGGCAGCAGGCAGACCAGCGAGGTCAGCAGCAGTTCCCACTTGCTGTTTTTCATTTCTTTCCCTCTCCTTTCAGATCCTGAATCCACAGGAGAACTTCCTCCAGCACGGAGGCGTTGAGGCTGTAGTAAATGTAATTCTTTTCCCGGCTTTCAAAAACAAGCCCGGCTTTTTTCAGCTGGGACAGGTGGTAGGATACCGTGGCCGCCGTCATGTCGAACCGGCCGGCAATCTCCCCGGCCGTCAGCCGGCCGCCTTTCAGAAGGTTCAGAATCTCCCGCCGCACTGGGTCGGACAGCGCTTTGAAGGTTTCCGCAAAGGCCATCTCCATCCCCCCTTCATGCAGGTATTTAGAAAATTTTCTAAATAGAGGTTATCACACAGACGCTGCCCTGTCAAGAAGTATTTAGAAAAATTTCTAAATAGTATCTTCCAATCCATGGCACGAATCCAGAAAAAACCTCCCGTGCGTCCGCGGGACGACACAGGAGGTCAGCGTATGAAAAAGCTATGTCACCGCCTGACAGGCAGGCTCCGCCTCCGGCTGCGGCGGCTCCGGAGACAGCCGGCACTCCGGCACAGGCGCTCAGTACCGCCTGTCCAGAATGGTGACAATCTCCGCCAGCGTGTCGTGGTCGCAGTCCGCCACAATGGTGGCGCCGCAGTTTTTCACGGTTTCCACGCAGTTGGCAGGGGCAAATCCCTCCGCCGCCATGGTCAGCATGGAAAGGTCGTTGTTTTCATCCCCGGCACAGTAAATATGCTCCCGGGCGATTCCCAGCCGCTGAGCCAGACGGCTTACCATGGCCCCCTTGTTGGCCCCCCGGCGAGTGACCTCCAGCAGGGATTTATCCGAGAAAAACACTTCATACTCCGCCGCCCACGGCTGGCAGAGGACGTAGTCCCGCAGTGCCGTCAGCCGTTCATGGCAGTCCTCAAACATGATTTTCACCAGCGGCAGGGGAATCTCCGTCAGGGAGCCTGCCTCCTTTACCCCGGCGTGGGTCACATGCTGGTGCTGGCGGGTATATTCGTTGGGGCGCACGGCGTGAATCACGTTGTCCAGATGGTAGGCTTCCAGTGCCGCCGTGGGGAACCGGTTCAGCACGTCCTGCCCCTGACTGCGGACGGCTTCCGGCAGTTCCATGACCTCCAGATAATCTTCCGCCTGAAAATCGTACAGTGCCGCGCCGTTGCACACCACCGCCGGCGCGTTCATAGGCACCTGCGGCGCCAGCAGCCAGAAGGCCGGCAAAGCCCGGCCGGTGGCCACGGCAAAGCGCCCGCCGTTGTCCATAAAATAGTGCAGCGCCTCCACGTTCCGCCGGGAAACGGGCGGAACGGGACAGCCGGTGCGGCGGGGGCGCTCCGTATTCAGTAAAGTGTTGTCAAAATCACTGGCCAGCAGGACGCCGTCAAATTTTCCCATGGTTCTCTCCTGAAATGTCGTATGGATTCCTCAAGGGCCCTCCGCCGCCCGGGAGAAAATTCCCGGGACAGCCGAAGGGTTTCTTTCGCAGGGCACCCGGCAGTGCGGAAAGATTCCGCTCCGCCGGGTGCCCGCTTCTCTTCTTTATTATAGTCTGCGCTTATTCTGCGGCAGGTGTTCCGCCTCCGCTGCCGCCGCCTCTGCGGCGGCGGCCGCCCCGGTGACGGCGGCGTCTGGCAGCGTCTCCGCCCTCCGCTGTGCCCTCCTTTTCCCGAACGGGCGCAGGGGCGGCCTCTGCCTTCGGCGGACGCATCTCCTGTCTGGGGCGTTCCGGCCGGGGACGGTCGCTCTTTGGCCGCTGGGGACGGGGAGGCCGTCCTGCGGGCTTTTCACTCTTTTCGCCCTTATCGTCCTTACGCTGGCCGGCACCGGCCTGCTCAGGCGCTTCCTTCTTTACCGGCGCTGCGGGATTGGGCGTACCGGCGCCGCCGCTTCTGCGGCGCCCGCCCCGGTGACGGCGGCGGTTCTTCCCCTGGCCGCTCTCTGTGCGGGTCGGCTCCGGCGTGGGGACGTCCTGCGGCGCTTCCGGCTCGTACCGCCGGGAGATTACCGGGACGGCAAGTTCGTCCACCGTTTCCTCCACATACCGGGCAGGGCGCTCCGCCGGGATTTCGATGCCCTCCCGGCTGCCCTTGCCGTTCCGCAGGACGCAGATTTCACAGTTGTGATAGCACTTAGGCTGCTCCGGCGCGTTGTCCAGACTGACCTTCACGGTTTCCCGCAGCAGATCCACGGATTTCACGTTGCCGGGGCCGTCCGGGGTCTGGACAAAGGACTCCTGCCTGGGCATCCGCTTCTGGGCGTCCTCGTAGGCGTTCTGTTCGTATTTCAGGCAGCACATCAGCCGGCCGCAGGTGCCGGAAATCTTGGTGGGATTCAGGCTGAGGTTCTGGGTCTTTGCCATTTTGATGGAAACCGGCAGGAACCCGTCCAGAAACTGGGAGCAGCAGAAGGGACGGCCGCAGATGCCCAGTCCCCCCACCATCTTGGCCTCGTCACGGACGCCGATCTGCCGCAGTTCGATGCGGGCGCGGAAAATCCCCGCCAGATCCCGCACCAGTTCCCGGAAGTCCACCCGCCCGTCGGCGGTGAAAAAGAAAATAATCTTGGTGCCGTCAAAGCTGGCGGATACGTTCACCAGCTTCATTTCAAGGCCGTGCTCCGCGATTTTCTTCTCGCAGATGTCAAAGGCCTCGCTCTCTTTTCTGCGGTTATAGTCCACGGTGCGGCGGTCGGCATCGGTGGCCGGACGCAGCATGGCGCACAGGGGCTGGACGACAGACTCGTCCGGCACCTCGTGGTTGCCCTGCGTGCAGGTGCCGAATTCCGGCCCCTGGGCGGTTTCCACGATGACCTGATCCCCCATCTTTACCGTAAATTTCCCGGGATTGAAATAGTAATTCTTGCATCCGCCCCGAAAGCGGACGCTGATAACTTCAGTCAAAGGATGTCCTCCAATTCCACCGCCAAAGCCCCCAGCACATGGCTGACGCCCACGTTGTAGGCGCAGGCTCCGCGGTATTTTTGCAGCAGTTCTATTGTGCCCATAATCCGCCGTTTTGTCAAGCGCTTCCCCAGTTCAAGCACCAGAGCCGCCTCCGCCCCCTCCGGCGGTTTCCCGTACTGGGACAGCAGGGCGGCGGTGAGAATGCCCCGGGCCTGATCCAGCAGGGCAGCCAGCGCGTCCCGATCCGTCCGCTTCCGTTCCAGACGCACCATCAGTTCCGTGACGGCGCCCCGCTTCCCTTCCGTCAGCAGGCGGCACAACTCCGCTCCTGCCTCAGCAGATTCTGTTCCGCCGCTCTCCGCCGGATGCAGCTTCAGTTCCACGCACCGGGAGCGCAGGGTCTGTAAGACAGCAGAGGTGTTTTCCGCGCAGAACAGGAACGCGGCGTAGGGCGGCCCTTCCTCCACAATCTTCAGCAGCACGTTCTGATCCTGCTCCGTCAGAATGGCGCAGTCCGGGAAAATGTACACCTTCCGGGCGCCCTCGTTGGGGCGGATGTAGGCGTCTGCCCGGATCTGCCGGACGGTGTCCACGGAGAGATTCTTGTGCTGTTCATCCCGGACGGTGATGACGTCGGGGTGAATGTCGGAAAAGACCTTGCGGCAGGCGGGACATACGCCGCAGGGCTTGTCCCCTCCCTGACATTCCATGGCGGCGGCGGCGTACCGGGCGGCGGCCGCCAGATCCCCCCCGCCGGAAAACAGCAGGGCATGGGACAGGGTTCCCCGGTTGGCGGCGTCCCGGATCC
The DNA here is from genome assembly GCA_934636905.1 of uncultured Dysosmobacter sp. Lineage (GTDB taxonomy): Bacteria > Bacillota > Clostridia > Oscillospirales > Oscillospiraceae > Oscillibacter. The sequence continues at coordinate 7,782 of CAKUBJ010000001.1, forward strand.
GCCGGGCTGCCGGGGTATCTGAAAACGCCATCCGGCCGCCTCCCTTCCAACGAAATACCAATAGAAATACGAGGTAATTATACCACGCCGCACCGGAAAAGGGAAGAACCGCGCCGGTGCATCCATAGAGAAATTTTTTCCGGCGGCAGGAACGCCGCCCAAAGCAATGGCACTCCCCCTCTTTTTCACCGCCGGCAGAAAAAGCAATCTTTTTTTCAGCTTCCCTATTGACAACTTTCCTTGTCAGTGTTATCCTTGCAAATGACAAGAATCGTTGTCAAAGTGACAAGGGTAATTTGCAAAGGAGGATTTATGCCTTTATACAACCGATTGAAGGAATACCGCGCCCGGCTGGGGGTCAACCAGCAGGAAATGGGGCGGCTGGCAGGGGTATCCCGGCAGACCATCAGCCAGATTGAACGGGGCGACTACTCTCCGTCGGTGACGCTGGCGCTGAAGCTGGCCAAACTCTGTCAGGTACCTGTGGAGGGCTTATTCAGCTATGAGGAGGATGAAAACAATGAAACAGAAGAGTGAAAATCAGAAAGCACTGCCGAAATTTTTCCGCACACTGCTGGTGGCCGGCCTCATCGGCGGCGTGCTGGGCGGCCTGTCCGGGCTGGCAGGCTGCTTCCTGCGGGTCGGCAGCTTTGCCGCGAATTTCTCCGCCCTGCTGCAAGCCGCGTCGCCGTGGATTCTGCTGGTCTGCGCCGCCGTGCTGCTGGGAATCGGCCTGCATCTCTACCGCTCCGCCCGGAAGACCTTCCGCAGCTGGGACGGCGAGGACGAGGACGTGATGCAGCAGGTAGACGAGCAGCTGAGTTGGGCAATGCTGCTGGAAAACCTGACCCTCATCGCCGGCTTTTTCTGCTTCTCCGCCGGGGGATCCGGCCTCTCCGAAATGCATCTGCCAAATATGGCGCTGCTGCTGGCGGTGTTTATCGCATCGCTGACGCTGGCCATACTGCTTCAGCAGAAGACGGTGGACCTCATCAAGGAGATCAATCCGGAGAAAAAGGGCAGCATCTATGACGAAAAGTTCCAGAAAATCTGGTGGGAAAGCTGCGACGAGGCGGAGCGCCGCCAGATCGGGCAGGCCAGCTATAAGGCCTGCAGCACCGCCAGCAAATTCTGCGCCTACTTCTGGGGCGTGCTGTTTCTTGGAAACATGATTTTCGGTTACGGCTTCCTGCCCGGCGCCGCGGTGCTGGTGGTCTGGGGCGTGCTGACCGTCAGCTACACCCGGGAGTCCATCCGCCTGGGCCGCCAGGGAGAGAAAACGGAATAAGCACAGCGGGGAGAAAATTTTTCGAAAGAAAATAAAGGATGGCAGAACACTTTTGTATCTGCCATCCTTTGTTCTTCTGCTTTACAGTCCCCGTTTCTTTTTCAGTGCGCGGATATCCTCCCCTACAAAGGGCAGCAGCTGGTATTCCCCCTCCATCCGGGAGGCAATCTGCGGCGAGTACCGCTGGGCAATGGCCTCCGGCATCAGGTTGGTGCTGACAATGGTGCACTTCTTTTCCAGCAGCCGGCCGTTGATAATCTGATACAGCGCGCTCTGGACAAAGGCGGTGGTCAGTTCCGTCCCCAGGTCATCCAGAATCAGCAGGTCGCAGTTCATCACCCGCTCTACGTCCCGCTCCGCCTCGTCCCGACCGAACTTCTGCGCCTCAAACCGCTCAAAAACGTGGGCGGCGGTGTCGTATACCACGGAAAAGCCCTTGCCGCTGACCTCCCGGGCAATGGCGGCGGAAAGGTGGGTCTTCCCCAGTCCGGGGCGGCCAAACAGCAGCAAGTCGGCAGGGCGCTTCCCGAAATTATGGGCATACTCCACGCAGGTGTCGTACACCCACTCCATATGCTCCCGGGCGGACTTGGTCTTTCCCGATGCCCGCTGCTCCGAATACCAGCCGGTGTCAAAGGTGTCAAAACTCTGACCCCCCAGATCCAGCAGTCTGGAAAGTTCCCGGCGCTGCTCCTCTACATAATAGGTTTTCAGGCAGCGGCAGACCTCGCCCCCCTGATAACCGGTATCCCCGCAGAGAGGGCACAGGGGCACATCCTCCAGACTGCTCTCCGTCAGCCCCAGTTCCGACAGGATTGCCTGCCGCTCTGCCTGAATGTTCAGGTTTTCCTCCCGCAGCCGCCGGATCTCCGGCAGGGGATCCGCCCCCCGCCGCAGTGCTGCCGCCAGAATCCGGCTGGCGGTGCGGCGCAGTTCCTGATCGATTTCCCTCAGCCGGGGACGGCGTTCATACGCCTTCTCCCGCAGGGCGGCGCGCTCCGCTTCCCGGGCGTCCCGATCCGCCTCATACCGCTCCTGCGCCAGCCGCAGCAGCCGTCCGTCGTATGACATGGCCGATGTCCTCCCTTACACATACTTCCACGCGTCGCCGCCTGTCTGGGGCGCCTGCTTCGCCGGAGGCCTGTCCGCCCGCTGCACCTCTTCCGGGGTGTGCAGGCCGCTCTCGTGCCACCGCTTCAGAATGCCGTTGCAGTACGGCCATTTCAGTTCGTGGCACTTCAGCACGGTCTTGTCGCAGGCCAGTGCCACCGTTTCCGGCGGGAAGCCCATCTCCTGCCAGGCATTGAGATACTTCTCCTCCGACGCCACCGGCAGCCGGTCCCCCAGCCCCAGTGCCCGCATATACCCGGGGATGGCCCCCTGCCGCTCCGTATACTTTTTCAGGTACTCCACCGCGGCCTTCTGGGTGTCTACACCCATTCTGGCCCAGGCGTAGCCCTCCTTTTCAATCTGCCGCAGGGTGGGACGCCGTCCCTCCCCGTACTTCCGGGCCACCCGCTCCATGCAGTGCCCCACCAGCAGATAAATCACGTCCGCCGGCAGACCCAGATAATCCGTCAGTCCCAGAAGAACTCCCACGTCCGGGGTGGTGAGCCGCTTCCCCAGCTTCTTTTCCACCTCCGCTGTCAGCAGCCGGAACTCCTCGCTGCCCTCCAGCCGCCGGGCAATGTCGTCCCGCTGGTAGCTGGGTTTTTCATCCGCCGGCTCCGGGACATCCTCCGCCGCAGGAGCCAGCAGCCGCAGTTCCCGCAGCGCCGTTTCCGCCGCTTCAATGCGGTTTCTGTCCCACCGCAGTTCCCCTGCCAGTGACCGGGGCTGGACGCTGCCGTGGTGCCGCAGGAGCGCCAGATACAGCAGCGCCGCGTCGCCGTCGCCCCGCTCCAGCAGCCGCCGGACGGCCTGCGCCGTCAGGGTGACGCCCTCGTCCGCCGTATGAATCAGTACGCTTGCCATGGCGCTCCCTCCTTTCAGCCTCCCCGCCGGGTTTCTGTTTCCCGTTTCCGGAGGCACTTTTACCGGTCTTCTATTCTACACGAATTTTCCCTTTCCGGCAAGAGGGCGGACAGGGAGTTGTAAACTTTTTGGTTTTCTGACGATTTTTGTGGAACGCAGCCGTCCGTTGTGGTATACTGGAAACTGTAAAATTGTGTATTGTCTTCATCCGTCCTCCGGCGGAGCAGACATACGGAACAATAAGGAGGAGTTTGCATGGCAAACCGTGTTGTCATCACCATCTGTGGGGAGGAATACACTCTGGTGGCCGACGAATCCCCCGCCTATATGCAGAAGGTGGGAGACTGCGTCAACGACAAGATGACCGAGGTGATGAACGCCGCCAAGGTAGGCCGCACCGATGCCGCCGTTCTCACCGCCGTCAACCTGACGGACGAACTGTTCAAGGCGCAGGCTGCCAGTGAGCAGCTGCGCAGTCAGATTAAGGGCTATCTGGACGAGGCTTCCAAAGCCCAGTCCGAAGTCAGCGAACTGAAGCGGGAGGTTTTCCGCCTCCAGCAGCGTCTGGACAGCCGCAAATAATGGCGCTGGAACTGCTGTCCCCCGCCGGGTCGCCGGAATCCCTCCGGGCCGCCGTCCAAAGCGGCTGCGGCGCGGTCTATCTGGGCTGGGGCGATTTCAATGCCCGCCGGGGCGCGAAAAACTTCACCGATGAGGAATTTGCCGCCGCCATCCGGTACTGTCATGTCCGGGGTGTCCGGGTCTTTCTCACCCTGAACACTCTGCTGACCGACCGGGAACTGCCGGCTGCGCTGGACGCTGCCCGAACAGCCTGCCGTCTGGGGGTGGACTCCGTCTTGGTGCAGGACTGGGGCCTTTTCGACCTGCTGCGACAATCTCTGCCGGAACTTCCCCTCCATGCCAGCACCCAGATGAGCGTGTTTACCGGCGGCGGTGCGGAAGAACTGTACCGTGACGGCTGTGAGCGAATCGTCATTGCCCGGGAATGCTCCAAAGAGGACATCTCCGCCGTCTGCCGCCGCTGCCCCGGCGAAATTGAGATTTTCGGCCACGGGGCGCTGTGTATGTGCTATTCCGGCCAGTGTGAGATGAGTGCCCTCATCGGCGGCCGCAGCGGCAACCGAGGCACCTGTGCCCAGCCCTGCCGCCTGCCTTACGGCTTCAACGCCCCTGCCAGAAACGCCTTCCCTCTGAGTCTGAAGGACAGTTGCCTTGCAGCACATCTTTCGGAGGTGGAGGAACTGGGCGTCCGGTGCCTGAAGCTGGAAGGGCGCATGAAGCGGCCGGAATATGTGGCGGTGGTCACGGACATTTACGCCCGTCTCCTCCGGGAGCATCGCAAGCCCACCGCCGCCGAAAAGAAGAATCTGGAACTGGCTTTTTCCCGCTCCGGATTTACGGAGGATTACTGGCAGGGGCATCACGGCCCTGCCATGTTCGGCACCCGGCCGGAAAACACCCCGGAACCGAAAGAACTCTTTGCCGCCGCCCGGGCGCGGTATGAAAAGGACGACGCCCGGACGGTGCCCGTCCGCTTTTCCTCTATCTGTCAGGCCGGTGCACCGGTTTCCTTGACGGCGCAGGACGAGGACGGCCATACGGTGACGGTTACCGGCCCCGTGCCGGAATCGGCGCAGAACCGGGCGCTGACATCGGCGGAACTGGAAGCCCGCCTGCAAAAGACCGGCGGCACCGCTTTCCGCTGTGAAAAGGCTTCCGCGCAGGTGGAGAACAGCCTGTTCCTCTCCGCCGGCGCGGTCAATGCCCTGCGGCGGGACGCGCTGGCCGCACTGGAGGAGGCTCGCTGTGCCGTGCCGTCCCGGCGGGAGGCGGGTTTTGCGCCCCTGCCGGATACGGACTGCGCCTCTGATACGCCGGAATTGACCGCTTCCGTCACCGATTGGGCACAGGCGGAGGCACTGCTTCCATTTTCCCCTGCCCGGCTGTATGTCCCGCTGGAACTGCTGCCAGAGCGGGACGCCCTGCCGGAATTTTCCGGGGAGTGGTGCGCCGTCCTGCCCCGGGTGTGGCGGGACAGGGACGAGCCGCAGCTTCTTGCGTGGCTGACCCGTGCCAAAGCCCTGGGCGTCACCGCCGCGCTGGCGGGAAACATCGGCTGTCTGTCCCTGCTGCGGGACAGCGGGCTGCGGATTTACGGCGATTTCGGCCTGAATGTATTCAACAGCCCCTCTCTGGACTATCTGCGGAAGAAGGGGCTTTCCTCCGCCTGCCTGTCCTTTGAACTGCGGTTCCCCCAGCTGCGGGACATCCGGAAGGTGCTGCCTGCGGAGGCCATTGTCTACGGCCGCCTGCCTCTGATGATTACGGAGAACTGTCTGGTACAGAATGAAACCGGCTGTCCTCTCAGCCAACAGGGCAGTTCCGTCCCCCGGCAGGCGCCCTGTCACAGACCCAACTACCTTCAGGACCGTACCGGAGCGAAGTTTCCCCTTCTCCCTGCCTACGGCCACCGGACGGAAATCCAGAACAGTGCGCCGGTGTGGCTGGCGGATAAGCCGGAGTGGAAGCATTGCGGATTGTCTTTTGCCCGTCTGCGGTTCACCACGGAAGCACCGGAGGAATGCCGGGAAATTTACAGGGCTTATCTGGACGGTTCCCCCGCTCCGAACGCTTTCACCCGCGGACTTTACTATCGGGGTGTGGATTGATGAAAAAGCATCGAAAGCTGTTGATTTTTTTGGCCCTGGTACTGCTGGTGGCCGGATATATCTGCCAAGTTCCTTCTGAAAGAAATACGCTGGCTATTTTGATTCGACATCAGTCTCAAATGGAGGATTTTGTCCAGTCTGTCAAGGCAGAGGCCGCCCAGCCCCACGACGTCCTGTCAGCCCCTGATCCGCTTTGGGCCGCCACACCGGAGGGCACCTGGTATGACAGCGTTTACACTGATGACTCAATTTTCCCTGATCAGTTAGTTGGTCGGCTATTAGAATGGGACTTATATACGCCCGATGACTGCCAGCCGCTTCCGAAAGAGTTTCAAAAAAGATGGCAGTCCTTGCGCCGCGGTCGTTTCACCGACTTCTCCTGTGATGTTGCAAAAGACGGCACTGTTTCAGCCAAATTTCATCGGGAGGGACGCTGGCAGGAATATGCCGAGGGGCAGTGTCGAATGTGTGACGCTCTTATCTGGCAGGACGCGGACTATCCTGACCCGCCGGAATCTTTCTGGCAACCCCTGACAGAACAAAATGGCATTGTTCCATCCAATGACGGAACGTGGTACTATGCTTACGAAAAGCATTATGATGGATAAGTCGTGCCTTCCCTTTCCGCTGCTGCTTTTATGAAAGCTGGTCTTGTTTCCCCACAAGAACCAGCCAGCGCTTAGCGAAGCGGAAAGCGCGGAAAGCTGTGCGGAATCAAGTCCGTCCCCGCACCCCAAAAGCTTTCCATTTTTCAGCAATTTTTCAGTTCTATTTGTATAATATAGAAGCAATAGTACAATCTGTTTTAATTTTGGAGTTTCACATGGAAGAAATCAAGGTAAAATATTTTGTGGACGGTATTGATGAACTGTGCTACGTCGCCGGGAAATCCGACTGGATTGACCTCCATGCCGCCGAGGACGTGGACATGAAGACCGGGGAATTTCGCCTGATTCCGCTGGGGGTGGCCATCGAACTGCCGGAGGGCTATGAGGCTCATGTGGTGCCCCGCAGTTCCACCTTCAAGAATTACGGCCTGCTGCAGGCCAACTCCATGGGGGTGGTGGACTACACCTACCAGGGGGACAACGACCAGTGGCACGTCCCCATGTACGCCACCCGGGACGTCCACATCGACAAGAACACCCGCATCTGCCAGTTCCGCATTATGAAAAACCAGCCCCCGCTGGTCTTTACCCGGGTGGAGCATCTCACCGGCCCCGACCGGGGCGGCTTCGGCTCCACCGGAAAATAAGGAGAACCACCATGTCAAAAATTGTTTTAGCCTCCGGCTCCCCCCGGCGGCAGGAGCTGCTGCGGCGCATCGGCATCACGGACTTTGACATCCGGGTGCCGGAAACCGACGAACATTATCCCGCCGGCCTGTCCCCCGCTCAAACCGTGGAGTACATCTCCCGGGAAAAGGCGGACGCCGCCGCGAAACTCTGCACCCCTGAGGAGATTGTCATCACCGCCGACACCATGGTGTTTCTGAATGACCAGCGGCTGGGCAAGCCCCATGACGAGGCCGACGCCCTGCGGATGCTGATGGAATTACAGGGGCGCCGCCACACCGTCTGCACCGGCGTCACCGTCCGGCAGGGGAACTGCATTCTGACGGAGAGCGAGGAAACCGGCGTCGTGTTCCGCCCCGCTTCCGAGTCCGAACTGCGAGCCTACATCGCCACCGGCGAACCCATGGACAAGGCCGGTGCCTACGGCGTGCAGGGCAAGGGTGCCCTGCTGGTGGAGCGGCTGGAGGGGGACTTCTTCAACGTCATGGGTCTGCCTGTTCTGCGGCTGAGCCGGATGCTTCTCCGGTTCGGAATCCGCCTGCTGTAATCGATTACGTCATTACTTTTTCTAAAGGAGTACTTCCTTGAAGGACTTTCTGAAAAACAACGGATTATGGATTCTCTTTGCCGGGGCGGTCATCGCCGTGGCGCTGGCGGTGCTGTCCTATTTCAGCACCAACGCCTCCCCGCTGGTGAATCTCATGAACACCGTCGCCAGCCCCTTCCGGGCCGTCAGCGCCTCCGTGGCCAACTGGATTTCCGACAAGCGGAACTACTACGAGGACACCACGGCGCTGAAAGAAGAAAACGAGGCGCTGAAACGGCAGATTGCCGAAATGGAAGCCGCCGTCCGGCAGGGGGAAACCGACAGTCAGGAGAACGCGTTTCTCCGGGAACTGCTGGATCTGCGGAAGCAGCGCCGGGATCTCTCCGACTTTGAAACTGCCACGGTGATGGAGCGCAGCGTCACCAACTGGACTTCCTCCCTGACACTGAACAAGGGCAGCGTCCACGGCGTGGAGGTTGGTGACTGCGTCATTGACGGCCGGGGCAATCTGGTGGGCCGCATCAGTGAGGCGGGTTACGACTGGTCCACAGTGCTGACGGTGGTGGATACCGACACTTCTCTGGGTGCCCGGGTTTACCGTACCCAGGACATCGGCATTGCCAACGGCGATTTCGCCCTGATGGGGGAATGCCTGCTGCGGCTGGACTCCCTGCCGGTTTCCTGCCAGCTGCTGGAGGGTGACCTCATCGTCACCTCCGGCCTTGGGGGTTACCTGCCGCCGGATTTGGTTATCGGCTCCGTCACCAGCCTGCAGGCGGACGACTCCGACACGGCGGTTTACGCCGTGCTGACCCCTGCTGCGGAACTTGACAGCCTGACGGAGGTCTGCATCATCAAATCCTTTGAGATTGTCAGCTGACCGCCCATATCCCATATCCGCCGCTTCCGCGGCACATCGGAAAGGAGGAACCGCCATGCTGGCCCGCAGCGCCACTATCATCAAATGGGTTCTCTACGCTCTGGCCGGACTGGCCTTAACCGCCCTTCAGGCCGCCGTGCTCCGGCGGTTCACCCTCTGGGGCGTCATTCCCTTCCTGTATCCCCTGATTGCCGCCATCCCCGCCACCTTTGAAGGGACTGCGGCGGGAACGGTGTACGCCCTGTCCTTCGGCGTCCTCTGCGACCTGCTGCTTCCCTCCCCCATTCCCTGCTTCTACACGCTGATTTTCCCGCTGGTGGGACTGTCCGCCGGACTGCTGTCCCAGAGCCTGATTCCGGCAGGGTATCTCTGCTCCCTTGCCGCCGCGTTTCCCGCCTATCTCCTTACCGGCCTCTTTCACTGCATCGTCCTCTGGGCCGGCGGCCATGCCGCCTGGGGGGCGGGACTGTCGGTGACTCTGCGGGAACTGTGCGTTTCCCTGCCATGGAGCCTGCCTGCAACCTGGCTGTTCCGGCGGGTCTTTCTCCGCGTCCACACTGATGATTAAAAGAGGTATCCCATGAACCAACAGCCTGACCAATTCAACCGGTTCCGGGTGCTCTCCGCACTGTCTCTGGCCGTGCTGGGCATCTATCTGGTGGTGCTTTTCAATATTCAGGTGGTTCACCACGAGGACTATCTTGCCAAGTCCACCCAGACCATCACCCGGGTGGAAACCGTCACGGCCTCCCGGGGCATCATCACAGACCGCTCCGGCCGGACGCTGGTTTCCAACCAGTATGCCTACAGCCTGACCTTTGACCCCTCTCTGCTGAAAGCCGGGGAGAATCAGAATGCCGCCATCCTGCGGCTGCTGCAGCTGTGCCGGGAGCAGGGGGTGGACTGGGAGGATAATCTCCCCCTCTTCCAGTCGGACTCCCCCCGCTTCACGGTGGACGCCCTGACCGATACCCAGAAGAGCTACTTTCTCGCCTATCTCCGGAATCTGAAGCCCGCCCGGGAACTGCTGGCTGCCTATGTCCGCCGGAATCCCTCCCTGCTGAAGGAGCCTGCCAAGGGAGAACCCGCGCTGGACCCCGCCTCCGCCAAGGATGCGGATTTGCTGAAGCAGACAAAGGCCTCTGCCCTTTCCAACACCCTGCTGCTGAAGGCCGGCATCACCCCTGCCAAGCTGCTGGAGTGGATGCGGGAGGATATGGACGTGGATTCCTCCTGTTCCCAGGAAGACGCCCGGCTGATTCTGGGTGTCCGGTACGAATTGCAGCTGCGGAAGCTGGGCGCCAACAACAATCCCTACATTCTGGTGGAAAACGTGGATGTGGAATTTTGCTCCCTCATCAGCGACGGGGCGTTTCAGGGGGCGCAGGTCAGCCGCACCTCCACCCGCGCCTACGAAACCACTTACGCCGCCCATGTGCTGGGGCTGGTGGGCGCCATCTCCGACTATACCGACGAACTGAAAGAAAAAGGCTACCGGGCCAGCGACACCATCGGCATCTCCGGCGCGGAGTCCGCCTTTGAGGAGTACCTCCGGGGCACCGACGGCAAGCGGGTCACCTCCGTCAACAGTGACGGCAAAATCACCGGCGAATACTATAAAACAGAGCCGCGCTCCGGCTACACGGTGGAACTGACGCTGGATTTGGATCTTCAGCAGTCGGTGGAGGATACGCTGTCCGCCAAAGTGGCACAGCTGAATGAAAAGGACGGGCTGGACAGTCGGGGCGCCGGCGCCGCCGTCATCAAAGTGGGCACCGGTGAGGTGCTGGCGCTGGCCTCCTACCCCACCTACGACCTTTCCACCTACCGGCAGGACTTCACCGAACTCTCTGCCGACCCCGCCAAGCCTCTGTTCAACCGAGCCACCTCCACCCCTTACGCTCCCGGCTCCACCCTGAAGCCCGCCACCGCTGTGGCGGCGCTGGAATCCGGCGTCACCACCCCTACGGAGACTGTGTTCGACCCCGGTTACTGGATGTACCCCAGCACGACTTGGAAAGTCCCAACCTATTGCTGGAACCACAGCGGTCACGGCCGGGTCAACGCCACCAGCGCCATCACCAACTCCTGCAACACCTACTTCATGGAAATGGGCTACCGCATGGGGCTGGACACCCTCAACGAGTATTACTCCGCCTTCGGCCTGGGGGAACCCACCGGCATTGAGATCGGTGAAAGCACCGGCCGTCAGGCCGTCAACGAGGCCGGGCAGGATCAGGCGCCCTGGGCGGCCTTCGGTCAGGCCAATCAGGAGTACACTCCCCTCCAGCTGGCCAACTACATTGCCACGCTGGTGTCCGGCGGCAAACACTGCCCTGCCCACCTGCTGAAAAGCGTCAAATCCTACGACAATTCCGAAATCATCGCCACCGGCAGTACGGAACCGCTGAACACCATCAGCATCAGCGACTCCACCCTGCAGGCGGTGAAAAAGGGGATGCTGGGCTACACCACCAACGGTGGCTCTGTGGCGGTGCCTTTCCGGAACTGCGTGGTGTCCGCCGGCGCCAAGACCGGCACCGCTCAGATTGGCGGCGCCATGAAAAACGGCGTGTTTGTGGCCTTTGCCCCCTATGAGGAGCCGGAAATCGCCGTGGCGCTGGTGCTGGAAAACGCCGACGCCGGCGCGGTGCTGGCCTCCACCGCCGTGGACATCATCAATTCCTATTTCAGTCAGGACGACGCCGTTTCCATTCTTCCGGAAAATCAGCTGGTTCCCTGACCCTCTTCATCTGTCCCGCCTTCTCCGCGGCATCCTGTTTTCATTCTTCTCAGGGAGGTTCCCCATGGGCGACCCGTTTGTATTCGACCCCCGCAGTGAATTCTGTAAATCCCCTTACGGCGCAGTGCCCTGCGGCACTGCCGTGTCCTACACCGTCCGTCCTCTCCGGGAAGAGGGCTGGTCCCGCTGTGTCCTGACGGCACAGCGGGAATTTTCCGGCCAGACCACGGAGTTGGAACTGCCCTGCACCGGACAGGACGGCGAACGCAATCGTTTTTCCGGGGTGTTCACCGCCCCGGCAGAGCCGGAGTTGGTTTGGTATTATTTCCGCCTTTTCCGGGAGGACGGCACCTCCCTTCTGCTGGACGCCTCCGGCCGACACACGGAGGGTGTTCCCCAATGCTGGCTGTTGACGGTCTATGAGGACACCCCTACTCCCGGCTGGTTCGGCAGCGGGGTGGTGTATCAGATTTTCCCGGACCGCTTCTGCCGTCTGGAAATTCCCAATGCCGCCGGCATGATTGGTGACCGGACGGTGCACGAAAGCTGGTGGGATTCCCCGGAATGGCGGCCTGACTCTCAGGGTGAAGTGCGGAACCGGGACTTTTTTGGCGGCTCCCTGCAGGGCATCACCTCAAAGTTGGATGAACTGGCTTCTCTGGGGGTTACCGTGCTGTATCTCAACCCCATTTTTGAATCCGCCTCCAACCACCGCTACAACACTGCCGACTATCTGGCCATTGACCCCATGCTGGGCACGGAGGAGGATTTTCGCCGCCTCTGCCGGGAGGCGAAGGCCCGGAACATCCGCGTCATTCTGGACGGCGTATTCAATCACACCGGTTCCCAGAGCCGCTATTTCAATGCCGACGGCTTCTATCCGGAGCCGGGGGCGGCGCAAAGTCAGGATTCCCCCTATTTCGACTGGTTCTCCTTCCATCCGTGGCCGTCGGATTACGACGCGTGGTGGGGAATCAAGACCCTGCCTGCTGTCCGGGAGGAAGAACCCGGCTACCGGGACTTCATCATCCGGGGGCAGGACTCCGTGGTGCGGCACTGGCTGCGAGCCGGGGCTTCCGGCTGGCGGCTGGACGTGGCAGACGAACTGCCGGACGATTTTATTGCGGAAATCCGCGCCGCCATGGAGGAAACCGCTGCGGACAGCTTCCTGCTGGGTGAGGTCTGGGAGGACGCCGCCACCAAGGTTGCCTATTCCCGGCGCCGGCGCTATCTGCTTGGGCGGGAGCTGCACAGTGTGATGAATTATCCCTTCCGCACCGCGTTGATTGATTACCTGCTGGGCGGTGATGCCGACGCATTCCGGCAGACGCTGGAAGCCCTCCGGGAGAACTATCCCCGCCCGGCCTTCTACTCCCTGATGAATTTCCTGAGCACCCACGACACCCCCCGTATTCTCACGGTGCTGGGCGCCGAGAACGTGCCGGAGAGCAAGGAAGCCCGCTCCCTCTTCCGCCTCCCCCCCGCCCGGCGTCAGCTTGGGCTGGAACGGGTTCGTCTGGCGGCGCTGGTGCTCTTTACCTTCCCCGGCGTGCCCACCGTCTATTACGGTGACGAGGCCGGCATGGAGGGCTGGGAAGACCCCTTTAACCGAGGCACCTATCCCTGGGGGCAGGAGGATTCCGCTCTGAAAGCATACTTCGCCCGTCTGGCTCAGCTGCGGCGGACACATCCGGCGCTGCAAAGCGGTCAGCTGCATTGGCGCTGGACAGCCGGTTCCCTGCTGGCCTTTGCCCGGGAGCAGGACGGCTGTCTGCTGACCACTGTGGTCAACGCCGGAGATGTCCCCCAGTCCCTGACGCTTCCGTGGCCAGGCAGCAGTGCCCATGACCTTCTCACCGGGGAAGTCTTTGCTCCGGCTGACAATGCTCTCTCCTTGACACTGCCGCCCCGGCAGGGCTTTCTGCTGACAACCTGATTGAAAGTTTCACGTGAAACATCCCTGACGGCCTGACGGCTGCCGGGGATGTGGTTTTATGGCCGCCGATGTTTCACGTGAAACCTTTTAAGAAAAAGTTGCCGTGTTTTCCCGTTTTTTTACCGGAATGCCTTGAAACAGCCAAATTGCCTTGGTATAATAGGCTTGCTGTAAAGAAAAAGGGCTTCGTCCCGGAAAGCAGGTGCCTGTGTCTAAGATTGTTTCCATTGTAAATCAGAAGGGCGGCGTGGGAAAAACCACCACCTGTGTCAATCTGGCGGCGGCTCTGGCGGAGCAGGGCAAGCGCGTCTTGCTTTGCGACTTTGACCCGCAGGCCAATTCCACCTCCGGCATGGGCGTAGACAAAACCGTGTCCAAGGGCATCTATGAGGTGCTGGTGTCGGACGTGCCGGCGGCTGACGCGGTGGTACACACCCGTTATGGAGACGTGCTGCCCTCCAACAAGGCGCTGGCCGGCGCAGGCATTGAACTGATTGGCATGGAGCGGCGGGAATTTCTGCTGAAGGACGCGCTGGAACAGCTTCGTGACGATTACGACTTCATCTTCATTGACTGCCCGCCCTCTCTGGAACTGTTGACCCTCAACGCCCTCTGCGCCGCTGACAGTATTCTGGTGCCGGTGCAGGGCGAGTATTTTGCCCTGGAAGGCCTCAGTGACCTGATGAACACCGTCCGTATTGTGCGGCGTTCCCTGAACCCCAAACTGGTTCTGGAGGGTGTGCTGCTGACCATGTTCGACGGGCGGACAAACCTTGCCATGCAGGTGGCGGAGGAAGTGAAGCACTACTTCCCCGGCAAGGTCTACGCCACCGTCATTCCCCGCAACGTCCGTCTGTCCGAGGCGCCCAGCCACGGCAAGCCCATCAGCGCCTATGACCGCACCTCCCGGGGAGCGGAAGCCTATTGTGCGCTGGCGGAAGAATTCTTATCCAGACAGTAGAAAGGAGTTTCTTTCTATGGCATCCAAAAGACCATCTGGCCTCGGCAAGGGGCTTGGCGCCCTGCTGGGCGACGATGTGATGAAAACCGAGTCCAGCGGCAGCTTATTCGTACCCATTTCTCAGGTGGAAAGCTATTCCGGCCAGCCCCGGAAGCATTTTGACGAAGAATCTTTGCAGGAGTTGGCAGACTCCATCACCCAGCACGGCATCATTCAGCCGCTGACAGTGCGGAAGCTGTCCTCCGGCTACTACCAGATTATCGCCGGGGAACGCCGCTGGCGGGCCGCCCGGTTGGCAGGCTTGCAGGAAGTGCCGGTCATCGTCATGGAGGCCGACGACCGCAAAGCCGCCGAACTGGCCATGATTGAAAACCTCCAGCGGGAGGATTTGAACCCCATGGAGGAAGCCGCCGGCTTCCAGTCCCTGATTGATACCTACCACATGACTCAGGAGGAGGCCGCCCAGCGGGTGGGCAAGTCCCGCAGCGCCGTCACCAATGCCCTGCGGCTGCTGGGATTGACGCCCTCCGTGCGAAAGCTGGTGGAAACCGGCAAACTCTCCGCCGGTCATGCCCGGGCGCTGGTGCCCCTCTCCCCTGCCCTGCAGGAAAGCGCCGCCAATGCCATCATCGCCGGCGGGCTGTCCGTCCGGCAGACGGAAGCGCTGGTAAAGCGGCTGTCGGCGGAAAAGAAGCCGCCGAAGCAGGCGCCGGCAGACGCCGTGGATTACCTTGCGGAAGCGCAGAACGAACTGAAGGCCAAGCTGTGCCGGGGGGTAAAAATTGTTTCCGGCCGGAAAAAGGGGCGGATTGAACTGGAATACTACGGTCTGGACGATCTCAACGATCTGCTGGACGCGCTGGCACTGATAAAAATCAACAAGGCACAGAAAGGATCCACCCATGAAATTTGAAAAGCGTGCGGATGGCGGTGAAACCACACCCGCCGCTCCCGAACCCCAGGAAACCGGGAAGAAGCCGGTCATTATCTATATTATCATCCTGTTTCTGGCGGCATTCCTTCTGATGCTCCTCTCCCTGCTGGCAAGTCAGCGGAACAACACCGAAACCATCGGGAAGCTGCATGATACCTTTATGAGCGACATTCAGGCGAAGGAGGAGGAACTGATTGATCTGCGTCAGCAGGTCAGTGACAGGGAAAAGGAACTGGAGGCCGCGGAGGATAACCTTGCAGCCAAAGACGAGAGCATCGCTGAACTGGAAAAGGAAATCGACGCCCTGCTGGCGCTGTACAATCTTCAGCAGGAATACGCCGCCGGTAATCTGGACGGTTGCCGCATCCTTCTTCAGGAAATCAGCGATGAGAGGCTGGAACCCCTGCTGCCCACATCTGCGCAGGAGGGCATTCCCTCCCCTGCCCAGCAATATCAGGAATTGCGGGAAGCCATTTTGAACTCCTAAATAGACTTGAATTTTGAATATCAATGAGAAGTGAGGAAGAACTATGCTTGACATGAAGTTTGTCCGGGAAAATCCGGAGGCCGTTAAGGAAAACATCAAAAAGAAATTTCAGGACGAGAAGCTGCCGCTGGTAGATGAGGTCATTGCACTGGATGCCCAGCGCCGTGCCAACATTCAGGAGGCCGACCAGCTTCGTGCCGACCGCAACCGCCTCAGCAAGCAGGTGGGTATGCTGATGGGACAGGCCAAGAAAGACCCCAGCAAGCTGGCGGAGGCCGAAGCCGTAAAGAAGCAGGTGACGGATGAGGCGGAACGTCTGGCAGCACTGGAAAAGCTGGAAGCGGAGTTGGACGAAAAGGTGCACCACATCATGCTCCAGATTCCCCAGATCATCGATCCCTCCGTACCCATCGGCCCTGACGACAGCTGCAACGTGGAGGTGCAGCGCTTCGGTGAGGCCAAAGTGCCTGACTTCCCCATTCCCTATCACACTGAGATTATGGAGAGTTTCGACGGCATCGACATGGACGCCGCCGGCCGGGTGTCCGGCTCCGGCTTCTACTATCTGCTGGGGGACATCGCCCGGCTCCACGAGGCGGTGCTGGCCTACGGCCGGGATTTCATGATCTCCAAGGGCTTCACCTACTGCATTCCCCCCTTCATGATCCACGGCAACGTGGTGGAGGGCGTTATGAGCCAGACGGACATGGACGCCATGATGTACAAAATTGAGGGCGAGGATCTCTACCTCATCGGCACCAGCGAGCACTCCATGATTGGCCGGTTCATCGACCAGATCATCCCCGCCGAGAAGCTGCCCCAGACCCTCACCTCCTACTCCCCCTGCTTCCGCAAGGAGAAAGGCTCCCACGGTATTGAGGAGCGGGGCGTCTACCGCATCCACCAGTTTGAAAAGCAGGAGATGATCGTGGTCTGCAAGCCCGAGGAATCCAAGGACTGGTATGAGAAGCTGTGGAACTTCTCCGTGGAACTGTTCCGCTCCATGGACATCCCCGTGCGGCAGCTGGAATGCTGCTCCGGCGACCTGGCCGACCTGAAAGTAAAGTCCTGCGACATTGAGGCCTGGTCCCCCCGCCAGCAGAAGTACTTTGAGGTCTGCTCCTGCTCCAATCTGGGTGACGCCCAAGCCCGCCGCCTGCGGATTCGCTACAAGGATGAAAACGGCAAGATGCAGCTGTGCCACACCCTGAACAACACCTGTGTGGCGCCTCCCCGGATGCTGATTGCCTTCCTGGAAAACAACCTGCAGCCGGACGGCACCGTGAAGATTCCCGAAGTCCTGCAGCCCTATATGGGCGGCACCAAGGTCCTGGTTCCCAAGAAGAAGTAAATGTTCCACCAGCGGCAAAAAGAACGAAGCATTCCGGTTTCTACAATTTGTATTTTTCTGTAAAAATATTACGGATTGGAGTTTCCATTTTCAGCCCGCAGAAACAGGGTCAGCCCATCTCAGCCTCAATCTGACCCGTAAAAATGGCTCCATTCCGGTTTAACCTCTGAAAGCCTTGGGGCACAAGGCTTTCAGGATTTGCAATTCTGGCTGAAACAAAAGGAGGTTCTCCCATGTCCGCTCCCGAAAAAGCAAAAGGGTTTCTGGGCGAGTTCAAAGCCTTTATCGCCCGGGGCAATGTGATGGATATGGCCGTCGGCGTCATCATCGGCAGCGCCTTCGGAAAAATTTCCACTTCTCTGGTAAATGATGTCATCATGCCGCTGATTTCCATGCTTACCGGCGGCATCGATTTCAGCAACTGGAAAATTATCCTCAAGCCGGCCGTTGCCGGTGCGGACGGCGTCATTGACGCTGCCACGGAAGTGGCCGTCCGTTACGGCACCTTCCTTGCCACCATTCTGGATTTCCTCATCATCGCCTTTGCGGTGTTCCTGATGATCAAGGCTATCAACGGCTTCCACGACAAGCTGAAGAAGCAGGAAGCGGAAGCCCCTGCCGAGCCTCCTGCGCCGCCGGAGCCTTCTGCCGAGGAAAAGCTGCTGACGGAAATCCGGGATCTGCTGAAAGAGCAGAAGTGATGGAAGCGCTTCTGCGAAAGGGTCTGGCAGAACTGGGCCTTGATGACGGCGGTACCCCCTCCCTGCTGCGGTATGGGGAACTGCTGCTGGAAAAAAACAAAGTCATGAACCTCACCGCCATCACGCAGCCGCAGGATGTGGCGGCACTGCACTTTCTGGACAGTGCCGCACTGCTGACCCTTGCCGGCTTCAGGGGGAAATCCGTGGTGGATGTGGGCACCGGGGCAGGCTTCCCGGGAATGCCCATGAAAATTCTGGAACCCTCCATCCATATGACGCTGCTGGACTCTCTGGGCAAGCGGATTACCTTCCTGCAGGAGGTCTGCGAGGATTTGGGGCTGACGGACGTGCAGTGCGTCCATGCCCGGGCGGAGGAGTTTGCCGCAGAGCACCGGCAGGGCTTTGACTTTGCCGTATCCCGGGCGGTGGCCAACCTCAGTGTGCTGTGTGAACTGTGCCTGCCGCTGGTGAAGATGGGGGGCACCTTCCTCTCCATGAAATCCGTGGAGTCCGACGGGGAACTGGAACAGGCGGAAAAGGCCATCCGGCTTCTGGGGGGACAGGTAGAACGTACCGCGGACTACCGTATCCCGGGAACGGAAGTGACCCACCGGGTCATTTTCATAAAAAAAGTGGCGGAAACACCAAAAAAGTATCCCAGACCATTTGCAAAAATCAAAAAGAATCCGTTATAATAGAGGCTGGAAGGAAGTGGCGCAGTGAGGGGACAATGTATCGCCGTGGTGTCCGGCAAGGGCGGCACCGGGAAAACCTCCCTCACCGCTGGTGTGGGCGCCGCGCTGGCCCAGAGCGGCAGACGGGTGCTGTGCGTGGACTGCGACATCGGCCTGCGGAATCTGGATCTGGCTCTGGGACTCACCGACCGGGCGCTGATGGATTTTTCCGACGTGGCCATGGAACGGTGCTCCCTGAAATCCGCCGTAGTGGCGCATCCCAAGATTCCCAACCTCTTTCTGCTGACGGCGCCGGTGCGGATGCGGGGGCCTGCCGTCACGGCGGCGGACTTCCGGCGGATGCTGGAGGAAATCCGCGGAACCTTCGACTACTGCCTGCTGGATGCCCCGGCAGGACTGGGGGAAGGGTTCCGTCTGGCAGTCTGCGGCGCGGATCGCTGCGTGGTGGTGACCACACAGGATCCCTCTTCCCTGCGGGACGCCCAGCACACCGTCATGGAGCTGCGGCGGTTCGGCACCGGTTCCCTGCATCTGGTGGTGAACCGGGTGCGGAAAAAGCTGCTGCGCAGTATGCACGCCACCATCGACGACGCCATGGACAGGGCGGGACTGCCCCTCATCGGCGTGGTGCCGGAGGATGATGCCCTCCCGCTGGCGCTGAACCGGGGCACGGCCCTGCTGCTGGCCTCCGGAGGCCCGGCGGCCTGCGCCTATCGTAATATTGCCATTCGTCTGCAGGGCGGCAGAGCGCCGCTGCTGCGGATTAAATAGAAACTTCCAGAAAGGAGATCTCTCCCCATGAACATTGCTCTCATGTCCCACGACAACCGGAAGGATCTGATGGTCCAATTCTGCACGGCATACGCCGGGATTCTCTCCCGCCACAGCCTGTATGCCACCAATACCACCGGACATATGGTGGCGGACGCCACCGGCCTGAAGGTGCACTGCTTCCTGTCCTATGCCCATGGCGGCAGCCAGCAGATCGGCGCCCGGATTGCCTATAACGAGTTTGACCTTGTTCTCTTCTTCAACGATCCCAGCAACGAAAAGATGGCCGGCGATATCAGCTATATCTCCCGGCTGTGCGACCAGAATAACGTTCCCTTTGCCAGCAACATCGCCACGGCGGAAATGCTGGTGCTGGGACTGGCCCGGGGCGATCTGGACTGGCGCATGATCGTCAACCCCGCCAGCAACCGTCCCATCGCTTGACAAACCGCCGGAAAGCGGCTATGATACAGCAGGCTGGCCTGTTTTTCATGGCAGCCGTTTATTTCCCTGCGCCGAAGTGAATAACACCGCATTGACGCCGCAGCAGTATGCCGGAGCACAGGCTCACAGAGAGGGATCTCCCGCTGAAAGGATCCCGCCTGTACCGGAGGAAGGACAGCGGCGGAGCGGGGGCGGAAACGCCCACGGTTCCCTTCCCGTACCAGAAGGCCAAAGGGGGCTATGCCCCGAATTTGGGTGGCACCACGAAGCACTGCGCTCTCGTCCCAAAGTCTTGGGATGAGAGCGTTATTTTTTGTATTTGCCGCCGGAAAAACGCCTCTGCTCTGTAATCTAATCCGAAAAAGGAGTAACACTATGGCTAAAATGACCCCCCGGACACTGTCCGGCTTCATGGAACTTCTGCCTGCCCCCCAGCAGCAGATGGAGCGCATCATGGAAATTCTCCGCAAAACCTATTCCCTGTACGGTTTCACGCCGCTGGATACCCCGGTAATCGAATCCAGTGAAGTGCTGCTGGCCAAGGCCGGCGGCGAAACGGAAAAGCAAATTTACCGTTTTCAGAAGGGGGACAGTGACCTCTCCCTCCGCTTTGACCTGACGGTGCCCCTGGCCAAGTATGTGGCGCTGCACTACAATGAACTGTCCTTCCCCTTCCGCCGGTACCAGATCGGCAAGGTGTACCGGGGAGAACGTGCCCAGCGGGGCCGCTTCCGGGAATTCTATCAGGCGGACATCGACATCATCGGTGACGGAAAGCTGGACATCACCAACGAGGCGGAAATTCCCTCCATCATCTATCAGACCTTCTCCGCGCTGGGATTGAAGCGGTTCCAGATCCGGGTGAACAACCGGAAAATCCTCAACGGTTTCTACGCCCTGCTGGGGCTGACGGAGAAGTCCGCCGACGTGATGCGCACCGTGGACAAGCTGGACAAAATCGGCCCGGAAAAGGTGAAAACCATTTTAGTGGAGGACTTCGGCGTCAGCGAGGCAGACGCCGGGGAAATCCTGAAGTTCATCGCCATCAGGGGCACCAATGAGGAGGTGCTGGCGGCGCTGGAGGGCTACACCGGAAAGAACGAGATGTTCGATCAGGGGCTTGCCGAGTTAAAAACCGTGGTGGGCTATCTGGCAGATTTCGGCGTGCCGGCGGAAAACTTTGCCGTGGATCTCACCATTGCCCGGGGATTGGACTACTACACCGGCACGGTATATGAAACTACCCTGCTGGACCATCCGGAGATTGGCTCCGTGTGCTCCGGCGGCCGGTATGACAATCTGGCGGAGTTCTACACCGACCGGCAGCTGCCCGGCGTGGGCATCTCCATCGGCCTGACCCGGCTGTTCTATGTGTTGGGTGAGCAGGGGATGCTGAATCCGGAACTGCCCACCGCCCCGGCGGACGTGCTGATTCTGCCCATGACGGAAGACCTCTCCCCTGCCATCACACTGGCCACAGCACTGCGGCAGGCGGGCATCCGCACCCAACTGCACTGCGAACAGAAGAAGTTCAAGACCAAAATCAGCTATGCCGACAAGCTGGGCATCCCCTATGTGATTTTCCTGGGAGAGGATGAAATCAGCGCCGGAATCGTGGCCTGCAAGGATATGAAGTCCGGAGAGCAGACCAAGCTGCCGGTCAGTGAAACCATTACCCGCATCAAGGCGGGGTTGGATGAACTGGAAAAGGGCAGCGTGATTGTGGAGTAATTCTCCGGAAAGGAACCGACATGAAGCTGACGCTTAAACGGGATTTGCCCCTGATTTTAGCGGTGGTGCTGGCGGTGTGGTGCATCTGGTATGCCCGGCCAGTGGGGGTGGACACCCTGTTTCCGGACTTGGAGCCGGAAATTATCAACGTGCACCTCAGTGACTTTACCGGCAGCGGTCAGGAAGTGCGAAAAGCGGTGTTCAACGCCGGCACGGAGGAGTTTGACCAGCTGTGGGCGGAAATTCAGGATTTTCGGTTCCGGCGCTCCCCCCTGAACGTGGTGGTGCAGGCTCTGCCCTTCTTGGAGGGAATCATGGAAAACTCCACCAAATATCCGGAGGCCGGTGATTTGAATCATCTGTATATCAGCTTCGCTCAGGACAACGGGACTGACATCTGCCGGTCTGAGGGACTTCAGTTCTGGGTTGACGCATGGAGTTACCGGGATAGCAGCCACGGCGTCACCCTGCCGCTGGTGATGAAGGACGGTAAGGAAACCGGTCAGACGCTGGCGCATTCCCTGTGGGAGCAATCCGAATTTGTATACAATCAGTGATTTTACTATTTAATTATACAAATACAAATCATTTTTTTCGTGAAAGGAAGCAATTTTATGATGCAGAATCGAACCCATACCTGTGGGGAGCTGCGCCTCAGTGACGCCGGCAAGCAGGTGAAAATCTCCGGCTGGATGGAGAACGTCCGTGTGGTCAGCGCCAATCTGGCCTTTGTAGTCGTCCGGGACTTCTACGGCACCACCCAGGTGGTGGCGGAAACCGAGGAGATGGTAAATACCTTCAAGGCCATTACCAAGGAGTCCACCATCTCCGTGGAGGGCACCGTCCGGGAGCGGGACAGCAAGACCAATAAGATGGCCACTGGCGACATTGAAATCGTGCCTGCCAAGGTGGAGGTGCTGGGCCGCTGCCAGCACAGCGAACTGCCCTTCCAGATTAACCGCAGCCGGGAGGCCGACGAGGCGCAGCGGCTGAAGTACCGCTATCTGGATTTGCGGAACCCCGCCGTGAAGAAGAACATCATCCTGCGGTGCAACGTGGTGGCCGCCCTCCGGAAGTCCATGACGGAGCACGGCTTCCTGGAAATCACCACGCCCATCCTCACCGCCTCCTCCCCCGAGGGTGCCCGGGACTATCTGGTACCTGCCCGGAATCATCCCGGCAAGTTCTACGCCCTGCCTCAGGCGCCCCAGCAGTTCAAGCAGCTGCTGATGACCTCCGGCTTTGACCGTTACTTCCAGATTGCCCCCTGCTTCCGGGATGAGGACGCCCGGGCTGACCGCTCCCCCGGCGAGTTCTACCAGCTGGATATGGAGATGGCCTTTGCCACCCAGGAGGACGTGTTTGCCGTTCTGGAGGACGTGCTGCCCCCCATCTTTGCCCAGTACGGCACCTATGACCGGGCCAGCAGCGCCCCCTTCACCCGCATCCCCTACAATGAGGCCATGGAAACCTACGGCTCCGACAAGCCCGACCTGCGGATTGACCTGCGGGTGCAGGACATCACCAGGGTGCTGGGCGGCTGCGGCTTTGAGCCTTTCGCCGAAGGCAATCTGGTGAAGGCCGTGAAGGTCAGCGGCTTCCATGAAACCCGGAAATTTATCGACAAGACGCTGGCGGATGTGGAAACCGTGTCCGGCGGAAAGGCCTACTGGTTCCGGGTGGATGAAAACGGTGAACTGGTGGGCGGCATTGCCAAGTTTGTCAACCCCATCAAGGAGCAGGTAATCGCAGCCCTTGACCTGAAGCCCAACGACTTTGTGGCGCTGTCCGCCGGCAAACGGGACGCCGCCCTGAAGACCGCCGGCGTACTGGTGAAGACGCTGGGCGCCGCCGTTCCCGGCCACATGGACAAGGAGCAGTATGCCTTCTGCTGGATTGTGGACTTCCCCATGTATGAAATCGGCGACGAGTCCGGTGAACTGGAATTCTGCCACAACCCGTTCTCCATGCCTGCTGGCGGTCTGGATGTGCTGCTGAAGGCAGAGCGGGGTGAAATCGATCCCCTGAGCATCACCGCCGACCAGTACGATCTGGTGTGCAACGGTGTGGAACTCAGCTCCGGCGCCGTGCGGAACCACGATCCCGAAATCATGATTAAGGCCTTTGAGCTGGTGCGTCTGGGCGAGGAGGACGTAAAGGCCAAGTTCCCCGCCATGTACAATGCCTTTACCTATGGCGCACCCCCCCATGCCGGCATCGCTCCCGGCGTGGACCGCATGGTGATGCTGCTGGCCGGTGAGGACAGCATCCGGGAAATTATCCCCTTCCCCATGAACAAGAACGCCCAGGACGTCATGATGAGCGCCCCCAGTGAGGTGACCCAGAAGCAGCTGGACGAGCTGCATATCAAGGTCACGGCACACGAGGAGTAAAGGACAAGGGGGAGACTTCACTCCCCCTCTTTGGAAACACCCCCAACAGAAGACAGAAGAACCGGTCAATGGCCGGTTCTTCTGCTTTTTCATCATTCAAAAGGTGAATCAGGATTCCTGTTGGGGCTCTTCTGCCGGAGCGGAAGGTACCGCAGGCTCCGCTTCCTCAGTGGGGGTGTCGGGAACCGGCTCCGCCGTGTCCTCATGCTCTGCCAGCGCCATAGAGATGACCCGGTTGCCCTCCTCCTTGAAGCGCATGACGATGACGCCCTGGGTGGCGCGGTTGGCGGTTTCCTTGATACTCTCCACCGGGGTGCGGATCAGGATACCGGACTGGGTCACCAGCAGCAAATCCTCGCTGCCGTCCACCACCTTGACACCGACGATTTTCCCGGTCTTTTCGGTGATCTGGTAGTTCTTGATGCCAAGGCCGCCCCGGTTGGTGATGCGGTACTCCTCCACCGGCGTCCGCTTGCCGTAGCCCTTTTCCGTGATGGTGAGGACGCTCTTGCCCTCCTGCGCCCGGGCGGCGCCCACCACATAGTCGCCCTCCCGGAGGCGGATGCCCCGGACGCCGACGGCGGTGCGTCCCATAGGACGGACGTCGTTTTCATCAAACACCACGGCCATGCCGTCATGGGTGGCAATGAGGATGTTCTGACTGCCGTCCGTCTCCCGGACAGACACCAGTTCATCTCCCTCGTCCATGGTCAGGGCGCGGATGCCGTTGTTCCGCAGATTTTTCAGGGTTTCCACCGGCAGGCGCTTCACCGTGCCGTTCCGGGTCACCATCATGAGATACAGGTGGTCATTGCCCATCTCCCGGAAGTGGAGCATGGCCTGCACCCGTTCACCCTGCTCGATTTGCAGGATGTTGATGAGGTTGGTGCCCTTGGCGGTCTTGCCGGACTCGGGAATTTGGTAGCCCTTCTTCCGGTAGACCTTGCCGGTGTCGGTGAAGAAGAGGATGTAGTCATGGGTGGAGGCGGTGAATACATCCACCACGGTGTCCTCTTCCCGGGTGGTGATGCCCTTCTTCCCCATGCCGCCCTTGGACTGGGCGGTATACTCGCTGACGGGGGTGCGCTTGATATAGCCGGCCTCCGTCAGGGTGAAGACGCACTGCTCCTCTTCAATAAGATCCTCAATGTCGATTTCGTCTTCCACATCCTGAATCTCGGTTTTGCGGTCGTCGCCGAATTTGTCGGCAATGGCGGTGAGTTCTTCCTTGAGAATCTGGCGCACCAGCGCGTCGTCGGAGAGGATGCGGTTGAAGTAAGCGATTCTCTCCTCCAGTTCCTTGTATTCGTTTTCCAGCTTTTCCCGGTCAAGCCCCTGCAAAGCCTTCAGGCGCATATCCAGAATGGCCTGTGCCTGCACTTCATCCAGCCCGAAGCGGGTCATCAGGTTCTCCCTGGCGTTATCATAGCTGGTGCGGATGATTTTGATGACCTCATCAATATTGTCCTGCGCCACCAGCAGACCTTCCAGCAGATGGGCACGCTCCTGCGCCTTGCGGAGGTCAAACCGCGTCCGGCGGACGATGATCTCTTCCTGAAATGCCAGATATTCGTCAATGATGTGCCGCAGGGAGAGGATTTTCGGCTGATGCTGGTTATCCACCAGCGCCAGCATATTCACCGCAAAGGAGACTTGCAGCTGTGTCTGGCTGAACAGGCGGTTCAGCACCACCTGCGGATTGGCGTCCCGCTTCAGTTCAATGACGATCCGCATACCGTTGCGGTCGGACTCATCCTGGATGTTGGAAATGCCCTCCAGACGCTTGTCCTCCACCTGGTCCGCCATGCTCTTGATGAGCATTCGCTTGTTCACCTGATAGGGCAGTTCTGTGATGATGATGCGGGTGCGGTCGTGGCCGAACTCCTCAAACTCGTGCCGTGCCCGCACCACAATGCGCCCGCGGCCGGTGGCGTAGGCCGCCCGGATGCCGCTGCGTCCCATAATGATGCCCCGGGTGGGGAAATCCGGCCCCTTGATGTGCTCCATCAGGTCGGACAGGGAGGCGTTGGGGTCGTCCAGCACGCAGATACAGGCGCCGATGACCTCCCGCAGGTTGTGGGGTGGGATGTTGGTGGCCATGCCTACGGCGATGCCGCTGGAGCCGTTGACCAGCAGGTTGGGGAACCGGGCCGGCAGGACACGAGGCTCTTTCCGGCTCTCGTCGAAGTTGGGATCCCAGTCTACGGTTTCCTTTTCAATGTCCCGCAGCATCTCATCGGAGATTTTGCTGAGGCGGGCTTCCGTGTACCGGTAGGCCGCCGGGGGGTCGCCGTCCACGGAGCCGAAGTTGCCGTGGCCGTCCACCAGCATATAGCGCATGGAGAAATCCTGCGCCAGACGCACCAGTGCGTCATACACGGAAGCGTCGCCGTGGGGATGGTACCGGCCCAGCACGTCGCCCACGCAGGTGGCGGACTTCTTAAAGGGCTTATCGCTGGTGAGGTTGTCCTCATACATGGCGTAGAGAATCCGGCGGTGGACGGGCTTCAGGCCGTCCCGCACATCCGGCAGGGCACGTCCCACGATGACGCTCATGGCGTACTCAATATAGGACTGCTCCATCTCCGGCACAAGGGGAGATTCGACAATATGCTGATTGGGATACCGGATTTCTTCGGGATCGTACTGCGGTTTCTTACTCATTCAAAAACAGCCTCTCTTCAAAGCATTTCATTTGTCACGGCATATCAACCTGCTGCCAGCAGGCCGTGGATATTTTCTGCTGTCAGGGCGGTATAAGGAAGAGCCAGTTCTTCCCCGTCTCCCAGATAGGGAGCAATCCAGGCTCTGTATGCAGCCGCATCAACCGGATCGATCTGATCCCACTCTGCGGCCACATCCTTGTAAATGTAATAGACAAAGCCGGTGTTGCTGACGTCAATGTCCGTAGGATATCCCTCCGGTACAAGGGTTTTGTCCCAGGCGTCCACAGCGCCGACCTGCGTATAGCTGTCGGTGTCCGGGTCATAGACATAGAGAAAGTAGGGCCAGAACGCACCGCCCTTGCCTTGATTGTGGGACCAGCCCGCCATCACGGCGCCGTCGGCGTAAAAGGTCAGGGCGGGGTACTCACTCAGCTGGATGTGCAGAGTCTCCGTCTTTTCGTCATAGTCCAACACAAAGCCCTGCTCTCCGGCTGTGATGGCAGTCGTATACAGAAGAATCAGTTCCTCCCGGCCGTCCCCGTCCACGTCATAGACGGAAAACTGGTTTTCCGCCATGGTTTTCCGCTCCGGGATGCTGCCGCTATAGCCATCAGAGCAGTCTGTCCCATCCGGCAGGACATTCATGTCCAGCAGCGTCTTCAGTGCGGCGGCATAGGCTTTCCGTGCAGGGGTATTCTCCTCAGACAGCACAGACATCTGCGGCACATCCAATGCAGGGTCTTCCGTCACAGGTGTTTTCTCAACAGGCGGGGACACTGGCTCCTCCGGAACCGGGGCGGTCTGCTGTCCGCACCCTACCATCAGGTTCATCAGCAGTATCAGGAAAAGGAAATTCCATCGTTTCATGCAAAACTCCTCACTCCTAATTTCTCACCTGTAGCTGAATCAGTAATCCAGATTGACGGCATACTGCGCCCGCTTTTCAATAAATTCCTTCCGGGGCTCCACCTTCTCACCCATGAGGATGGTAAAGGTTTCGTCCGCCCGCACGGCGTCATCCAGCGTGATGCGGCGCAGAGTGCGCTTTTCCGGATCCATGGTGGTTTCCCACAGCTCATGAGGGTTCATCTCGCCCAGACCCTTGAAGCGGGAAATGTCCACCTTCACATTAGGATTCCCGCCCCGCAGTTCGGCGGACACGGCGTCCCGCTCCTCATCGGAGAAGGCCACCCGGGTGGTCTTGCCCCGGGTCAGCTTATAAAGGGGCGGCACGGCGGAATACACATAGCCTTTTTCAATCAGCGGCCGCATGAAGCGGAAGAAAAAGGTCAGCAGCAGGGTGCGGATATGGGCGCCGTCCACGTCAGCATCCGCCATGATGATAATTTTGTGATAGCGGAGGCGGGCATCGTCAAACTCGTCGCCGATGCCAGCGCCCAGCGCCGTAATCACCGGCTGGAGTTTGTCGTTGCCGTAGACCTTGTCCGCCCGAGCCTTTTCCACGTTCAGCATCTTGCCCCACAGAGGGAGGATGGCCTGAAAACGGGAATCCCGCCCCTGAGTGGCGGAGCCGCCTGCGGAGTCGCCCTCCACGATATAGAGTTCCGTCAGTTCCGGGTTATTTTCGTTGCAGTCCCGCAGCTTATCCGGCATGGCCGCGCCGCCCAGCGCCGTCTTGCGGCGGATGGACTCTCTTGCCTTTTTGGCGGCCTCCCGGGCGCGGTTGGCGGTGAGAGCCTTATCCAGAATCATGCGGCCCACCTGAGGATTTTCCTCCAGGAAGGTATCCAGCTTGTCGGAGACGATGTTGTTCACCAGCGTCCGAATCTCGCTGTTGCCCAGCTTGGCCTTGGTCTGGCCTTCAAACTGGGCGTCCGTCAGCTTCACGGAAATGACGCAGGTCAGACCCTCCCGGCAGTCCTCGCCGGAAACCTTCTCGTCATCCTTCAGCATTTTGATTTTCCGGCCGTAGTTGTTCAGCACCGTGGTCAGCGCCCGGCGGAACCCCTCCTCATGCATACCGCCCTCCGGGGTGTGGACGTTGTTGGCAAAGGACAGGGTGGTTTCGTTATAGCCGTCGTTATACTGCATGGCAATTTCCGCCATGGAGTCCCCCTTCTGCCCCGCCACATAGATAACCTGCTCATGGAGGGGGGTCTTGGCGCGGTTCAGATAGGTGACAAACTCCCGGATGCCGCCCTCGTAGCACATGGAGTCATAGCGCTCCTCCTCCGGCCTGTCGGCGGAGGCTCTGCGCTCATCGGCAATGGTAATCCGCAGGCCGGCATTCAGGAAGGCCTCCTCCCGCATCCGGGTATGGAGGGTATCATAGCTGTAAACCGTGTCCTCGAACATTTCGGGGTCCGGCTTGAAGGTGACGGTGGTGCCGGTGTGGTTCGTGGTGCCCACCACGGTCATAGGCTCCGTCACCTTGCCCCGGGCAAACTTCATCTCGTGGATTTTGCCGTCCCGGTGCACCTGCACCACCAGCCACTCGCTCAGAGCGTTCACCACGGAGGCGCCCACGCCGTGAAGGCCGCCGGAAACCTTGTAGCCCCCGCCGCCGAACTTGCCGCCGGCATGGAGCACGGTGTACACCACTTCCAGCGCCGGCTTGCCGGTCTGTGCCTGAATGTCCACAGGGATGCCCCGGCCGTTATCCACCACGGTGATGGTGTCTCCCTCGTTGATGGTGACGGAAATCTCCGTGCAGTAGCCTGCCAGCGCTTCGTCGATGGCATTGTCTACAATTTCATACACCAGATGATGCAGGCCGGAGGTGGAGGTGGAGCCGATATACATGCCCGGACGCTTCCGGACGGCTTCCAGACCTTCCAGCACCTGAATTTCCGACGCGTCGTATTCGTTGGCGGTATCCACCGCCGTGGATTGCAGGATTTCGTTTTCTGCCATGTGTGTTCTCCTTTCGCAGCAGGGCGGGAAAAGCCGGGTTGGAACCGCTTCCGACCCGCTTTTTTCCGTCCTGAAACACTCGTTCTTCTTACATGGTATGGGAGGTTTTGCATCCCCTGCCCATGGTCACAGCACCAGCTGCTCCCCCTCCGCCCGGTTTTTCAGAGTGGAGGTGTTCAGCTGGCTGAGATAGACAATCTGGCGGTGATAGGGATGGTCGCACACCACAAAGGATTTGGGCAGGTTGCCGGACACGTCCAGCACCACCCCCTCCTGCTCCGCACCGGCAAGATACTCCCGGGTGCGCTTTTCATAGCTGCACTTATCCAGATCAAAAATGCCGATGATCCGATGATCCGGCACGATTTCGTTTTGTCCCAGATGTAAATACATAGTTCAGAAAATCAGACCCAACAGCCAGCTGAGCAGCGCTGCCACGCACTTTCCTGCCAGCAGCACCACGCCGTAAACAATACCGAATGCCAGCATCAACACCAGCGGTACGGTACCGAGTCCTGCACCGAGAATGCCAAGAATCACCATTCCCAGCACATCGGGCAGCCATAAGAGCCATGTTGCAGTCCGGAATATAAAACCGGACAGCAGCTGAATGAGAAATGCCAGTCCCAGCAGGACGCTCAGCACCGACAGAACCGCTCCGGCCACCGTACCGAACACGGCAATGGCCGGCAGCGCCAGTAAAACATGAAACATACTTGCCTCCCGTGCGTTTAATGGCAATCGCAGTCCGCTTCATCATCAAAATCATGGAACATTTCGTCCTCCGAATCCCCCATGATTTCCGTGGTGCGCATCCGGCGTTTGTCCTTGGCCGCTTCCACCTTCTGATGAATCAGTTCCTTTACCTCCCGTGGGTGCTTCACATTCACCAGATCCAGGTGGGGCACACTCTTATCCGAGGAGATGACGCAGATGGTGCCCACTCCCAGAATCCGCTGTCCCAGAGACATATTCAGCTGTAAATCCCGGACGCGGTAAAGCAGCACTTCATCGCATTTCAGGTTCAGAAAGCCCTTCTCACAGAACAGCCGGTCTTCACTGAGGCTGTAGCGGGTGAAGGACAGGGGCAGGCCAAGATGACGCTTCCGGTCTTTCCAGAGATATTGAATGGGTTCCATAGCAGTCCTTCCTTTCCGGTTTTATTGTTTGCCGCTGTTCCAGTAAACGAGTCCGGCACCGAAAATGCCCATAACCAGACCGATGCCTGTCAGACCCAGAATATCCAGCTGACCGCCGGCCAGTGCAAAAAGGATTCCCAGCAGAAGCAGGGCGATGCCGTTCATCTGTTTCTTCATGCAGCACTCCTTGTTTTTATCGATGTTTCTATCAATGATTGGCTGGTTTCCGTTGACCGTTATCCTATTTCCATCGCGGTATTCATCACCGAACAGCGCCATCCTTAATATGAAAAATTTTTCCGCCTAACAGCTGCGGCAATCGGTCATCCTCACAGCAGGTGATGAATACCTGCCCGCCCCGGATGCGATTCAGGACAAATTCCTGACGGCGGGGATCCAGTTCCGACAATACGTCGTCCAGCAGCAGCACCGGATACTCGCCGGTATCCTGCTGGAAGATTTCCCGGGCAGCCAGCTTCAAAGAAAGCGCCGCCGTCCGGGTCTGCCCCTGAGAGGCGTAGTTTTTGGCAGGACGGCCGTCGATCTCCACCAGCAGGTCGTCCTTATGGGGGCCGGAGAGACACTGCCGGCTGGCGATTTCCGCTGCCCGGTGGGATTCCTGATGCTGCAGAATCTGCTGGAAAATCACCTGCGGCCCCGCCTCCGGATCCGTCACCGTGGAGACGGTTTCATAACGCAGGGTCAGCTGCTCCCGGCCGCCGGAAAAGTCCCCGTGAACGGAAGGAGCCGTCTGGCACAGACGCTTGATGAAATGCGCCCGGTAATGAATCAGCATCGCCCCCGCCTTGGCCATGCCCAGAGAAAATTCGTCCAGCGTGTCCAGCAGAGAGGGCTTCTCCTCGCTGTCCCGCAGAATCCGGGTCTTATGCTCATGGAGCCGCCGGTACTCCGCCAGCGCCAGAGCATACCGGGGCCGCAGCTGGCAGATGCAGTCGTCCAGAAAGCCCCGCCGGGCAGCTGCTCCCTCCCGGATTAAATACAAATCCTCCGGACAGAACAGGACGCTCTGGAAAATGCCGCTGAGGGCGCCGCCGTTTTTCAGCTTCACGCCGTTGGAGCGCAGCACCCGCCGGGCACCCCGGTTCAATTCTGCCTCCAGCAGGAACGTCCGCTCCCGGGAAAACACGCTGCCCTTCAGAAAAGCGTAATCCACGCCGAAGTGGATCAGTTCCTTATCGTATCTTGCCCGGTGGCTGACGCCGGAAAGATAGGCAATGGCCTCCAGCAGGTTGGTCTTTCCCTGGGCGTTGTCCCCGTAAATCACATTGATTTTCGGGTCAAAGGCGGCGTCCAGATGGGTGTAATTGCGGAAAAAATCAAGGGTCAGCGCGTCAATCCGCATAAGCCGCCGTGTATTCCTGATTCTGGAAGGTCACCACATCCCCGGGGCGGATTTTCTTTCCCCGCATGGTGCAGACTTCGCCGTTTACCAGCACCTCTCCGCTTTGCACCCGCTCCTTGGCCTCGCCGCCGGTTTCCACGGCGTTGGCCAGCTTCAGGAGATCCTGCAGCTTGATGTATTCCGTTGTAATGGTCATTGTTTTCATAGCTTACTCCGCGCTTTTCAGCCGCACCGGCAGCACCATATAAAGGAAGTTCTCCTCCCCCTCCACCGGGACGATGATGGCAGGGGAAACGCCGGTATTCAGTTCAATTTTCACCTGATCCGCCGGGGCGTACCGCAGGGCTTCCATAAGATAACGGTTGTTGAAGCCGATTTCCAGCTTGTTGCCGTCTCCCTGAACCCGGCAGACGTCCTTGGCCTCGCCGTTGCCGGTTTTGGCGGAAAGCATTACCTTATCGTGGTCAAAGAGGCAGCGCACCGGACTTTTCAGCTTGTCGGAAATCACTACGGACACCCGGTCAATACTCTCAATGAGAGCCTTTGTCTCCACCACAATCTGGATGGGATTCTTCCGGGGAATGGCGTTCTTGTAGTCCAGGAACTCCCCTTCCAGACGGCGGCAAATCAGCTGGGTATCGCCGATTTCAAAGAGGATATGCCGCTTGCCCAGCGTAACGGTCACCAGATCCTCCGTATCGCCGCAGATGCTCTTTACCTCATTGAGGGCAGAGCCGGGGCAAACGAAGGAGAAGGCGCCGCCCTCCAGCTTTTCCATCTTCTCCCGGCGGAAGGCCAGACGGAAGCCGTCCACCGCCACCATGTTCAGGCACATATCGGCAATCTCAAAGAGGGCGCCGGTGTGCACCGGACGGCTTTCGTTGGTGGATACCGCAAAGGACACCTCTTCAATCATGCTCCGCAGCACCTTCTGCTGCATGGAGACGGCGTACTCGTCCTCTACCTCGGGAAGATCCGGGTAATCCGCCGCAGAGAGGCCGAGAATGTCGAAGTCTGCATCGCCGCAGGAAACGTGCACCATCATTTTTTCATCGGCGGTGAAGGTAATCATATCGTCGGGCATCCGGCGGATGATGTCTCCGAACAGCCGGGCGTTCAGTACAATGTCGCCGCCCTCCACCACGTTGGCAAAGACGTTGGTGCGGATGCCGGTCTGCATATTGTAGCCGGAGATGGTCAGCTGCTGGTCGGCATGGAGCAGCAGGCCTTCCAGCGCGGGGATGGAACTTTTCTGCGCTACGGCGCGGCTGGTGACGGTGATGGCGTTTTGCAGGAATACTTTTTCACAGGAGAATTTAATCATGGAACCGCTTCCTTTCTTTCAGCGTGTCGAAAACGTTTCTCCCCGCTGAAAATAGAGGTTTTCAATGGTGCAGGAACCCCTTTCCGGGTTTTCCGCACACACTCTTTCATACCAGTTCAGGGAACAGGGGTTGTTGTATCGACGGGTTTCTTTTCGCAGGAGCGTGCTTTTTCAAAAAAGAAAAATAAAAGTCTTTAGCGTTATTAGTCGTAGTGTAAAAAAATGTGGAAAAGGGGAAAAAGTCCCTGAAACACAAGGCGGAGAGGGTCAACAGGGGTTGTGGAAAAAAAGAGGAAAAACCGGAGAGGTTTTTCACAGGTCTGATTTTCCACAGGGAAGGTTTTCCTTTTCACCGGGAAATGTGGAAAAAAGAGGCTTCTGAATCAGTGACGGTTGTTGATGTTGGTTTTGATTTCCTTCACCGTTTCGGCAAAGGCGGAGTCGTTTTTCATCTGCTTTTCCACCTGCTTCAGGGAGTAGAGTACCGTGGAGTGATCGCGGTTGGCAAAGACTTTGCCGATTTCCACCACCGGCAGGTTGGTCATGCTGCGGATCAGGTACATGGCAATCTGGCGGGCGGCTACGGCATCCTTTACCCGCTGCTGGCCGCAGATGACATCCTTGTCAATGCCATAGTACTTGCTGATGTAATCCAGAATATTATCCGGCGTGGGGATGTACTCGTTGTTCTTTTTCAGAATGTCCTGCATGGCACGGGTAACGGTGGCCTCGTCCGCCTCACTGCCCAGCAGATCCTTGTAGGCCAGAATTTTGTTGACGGTGCCCTCCAGCTGGCGGACATTGGCGGTGACGTTTTCCGCGATGTAGCTGGCAATTTTGTCCGGCAGGTCCATGCCCAGCGCCACGGCCTTGTTCTTGACGATGGCCAGACGGGTTTCAAAATCCGGCGGCGTTACATCCGCCAGCAGACCCCATTCAAACCGGGTGCGGAGACGGTCGTCCAGCAGGGTCATTTCAGAGGGGGGGCGGTCGGAGGTCAGAACAATCTGCTTGCCGGATTCGTACAGGTTGTTGAAGGTATGGAAGAACTCATTCTGCACCTGCTCCTTGCCGGCTACAAACTGCACGTCGTCCACCAGCAGCAGGTCGGCTTCCCGGTACTTGGCCCGAAATTCGCTGCCACGGCCGGCCCGGATGAGTTCAATGAACTCGTTGATAAAATCATCGCCCTTGATGTAGACGATTTTGGCGTTTTTGTCGTTCTTCCGGATGACGTTGGCGATGGCGTACAGCAGATGGGTCTTTCCCAGACCGGAATCCCCGTAAATCAGCAGGGGGTTGTAGTTCTGGGCGGGGTGCTCCGCTACGGCCATGGAGGCGGCGTAAGCCAGCTTGTTGCTGGGGCCGACCACAAAGGTATCAAAGGTAAACTCCGCGGAGGAAAATCGCTCGCTCTGGCCTGTGTGTGTCTCGCCGCCCCGGAACTCCGCCAGCTGGTCGTCGTCCAGAATCCTGACATCAAACTCCACGGAGAAGATGTCCAGAAGCACGGCTTTGATGTTCTTGAAAAACAGGGATTCGATATAGCGCTTTTTGAAATCGTTGGGACAGTATAGATAAAAGGTATTGTCCCGGATGTCCACCGCCTCCAGCTCGTCAAACCAGGTGGTGATGGTGGTTTCCGAGAGATCCTTTTTCAGCTGCTGCAGGACATTTGTCCAGATGTCAGCCACAGAGTTCAATGGGAAACACCTCTCTTATCTGTTCAAAGGTCAAAATCATACACTTATATTATACCAAAAAACCGGAAAACAGGCAATACTTATTCTAATTATTAAGCGCATTTTTTTGCAGGAAAATGAAACTAAATATGGGAAGGATGCACAGAAATGGCACCATATCTGCAAAAATCATAAAGAAGGAGGCAGAAACGGATACAATTTTCAGAAAAAGGGCAACTTTTGCTTGACAGAAATTGAAAAAGTCTGTATACTAAGCGGTGCGTCGTAAGTACGCGCTGAACAGCTTACTGCTCCGCACCATC
Source organism: uncultured Dysosmobacter sp. (assembly GCA_934636905.1). Taxonomy (GTDB): domain Bacteria; phylum Bacillota; class Clostridia; order Oscillospirales; family Oscillospiraceae; genus Oscillibacter. The sequence continues at coordinate 42,974 of CAKUBJ010000001.1, forward strand.
CGGTGCGGTGTCGAGTAAATGCCGCCGAAAGGCGGACGGAAATCTGACAGGAGGTGTCTCAACATGGCAACAAAACGTACCTATCAGCCCAAGAAGCTCCACGGCCAGAAGGTTCATGGCTTCCGCAAGAGAATGGCTACCGCCAACGGCCGCAAAGTTCTCTCTCGCCGCCGCGCCAAGGGCCGTGCCCGCCTGAGCTACTGAGAAGAGCGAATGCGCGGGAGACACCTGAACAATGTCCTTTAGGGACGGTGGGACTGCAAGCGTCCTCCGTCCCTGAAATTGTATCCGTAAACAGGCGGAAATGGCATTGATTCAGGCGGAAAGGACAGGGAACAGCATGAAAGCAGCGGTGACGCTGAAAGAAAATTATGAATTCCGGCGGCTGTATCAGAAGGGCGCGTCGGCAGTGTGCCCCGCCATGGTGCTCTACTGCCGGAAAAACCGTCTGGGACACAACCGCCTTGGTCTGGTGTCCTCCACCAAGCTGGGACACGCCGTGGTGCGCAACCGCTGCCGCCGCAGGCTGCGGGAACTGTACCGGATTCACACGCCGGAATTGAAGCAGGGCTATGACATCATTCTGGTAGCCCGGGCACGGACGGCCCATGCCCCGTGGCCGGAACTGGAAAAGCAGTTCCGGAAGGTCTGCCGGAAGCTGGATCTTCTGAGGGAAGAGTCATGATGAAAAAGCTGCTGCTGGCGCTGGTGCGTTTCTATCGCCGGGCCATTTCCCCTTGCCGTCCCCCCTGCTGCCGGTATATTCCCACCTGTTCCCAATACGCGCTGGAGGCCATTGAAAAGTACGGCGCCCTGAAGGGCGGCTGGATGGCTTTCCGCCGGATCCTGCGCTGCAACCCCTTCCACAAAGGCGGCTACGACCCTGTTCCCTGATCAAAAAAGACATCGGAGGAAAAACGAGAATGTCTACCATTGGCTACTACATCTGCGTGCCCTTCGCATGGCTGGTTCGGCTGTTTTACAACCTGACCGGCTCTTACGGCGTGGCACTGATTCTCTTTACTCTGGTTATCAAGCTGATTATGCTCCCCTTCCAGATGAAGTCCAAGCGGAGCATGATGCGCATGAACCGCCTCAGCGGCCAGATGAAGGAGATTCAGAAGCGCTACGCAAACAATCAGGTGAAGATGAACGAGGAAATCCAGAAACTCTACGCCGAAGAGGGGGTCAACCCCATGAGCGGCTGCCTGTGGAGTTTCATTCCCCTGCCCATCCTCATCGCGCTGTACTCCATCATCCGCCAGCCCATCACCCACTTCATGATGCTGCCGGAATCCGCGGTGGAAACCCTGATTCAGACGGCGACCAAGGCCGGTGTCAATATGTCCAACATCATCCAGATGAAGGAAGGCACCGCCATCGTGAAGGACGGCATCACCCAGCTGGCGTCCTACGGCCAGATTAATCTGGTAAAGGCCGTGCAGGAACTGGGCCTTGCCACGCCGGAGGGCTGGTTTAACGTCAACTACAACTTTATCGGCCTTGACCTGACCGCAACCCCCTGGGAGTATGTGAAGAACTTCGCCTTTACCTGGGCGGTTATCGGGGTCATCCTGATTCCCATTCTGTCCGGCCTGTCCCAGTTTATCCTCAGCAAAATCACCATGAGCGCCCAGCCTCAGACCGACGGCGCCGGTTCCATGAAGTCCGTGATGTACATGATGCCTCTCATGAGCGTGTATATCGCCTTCATCATGCCGGCGGCACTGGGCGTGTACTGGATTGCCCAGAGCGTGTTCTCCCTGATTCAGGAAGTGATTCTGAACAAGACCTTCACCGCAAAGATGGAGGCTGAGGAAGAGGCCGCTTTCCAGACCCGGCAGGCTGACCGGCAGCGGCGTATGGAAGAAGGCCGCCGCCAGCAGGAACTGCAGCGGCAGGAAGAGCAGAAGAAGCTGAGCCTTCGGGAAAAGCAGAAGGCTGCGCAGGAGGCCAAGGCGCTGAAGGCGGCCAAGGCCGGCACCAGCACCACCGAGGCAGGCCGGGTGGGTGACCGCCCCTATGCCCGCGGCCGGTCCTATAAGGCTGACCGCTATGATGTAACAGAATAAGGAGCCGTTATGAGACAGTTTATCGATGTAACGGGCAAGACCGAGGACGAGGCCATCAGCCGTGCGCTGGAGCAGCTGAAGCTGGATCGGGACGACGTTTCCGTGGAGATCCTTGAGCGGGCCAAGGCCGGTTTCCTGGGTCTGGGCAGCTGCCCTGCCAAAGTCCGTGTCAGCTACGGAGAGGACGATGAACCCGCTCCGGAGGTACCCGAAAAAGCGGAAACCGTCCGGGAGGAAAAACCCAGAGCCGAAAAGCCCCGGATGGACAGGCCCAGAGCAGACAAACCCCGGGAGAAGAAGCCTGTGGAAAAAGCACCCCGCCGGGAGGAGCCTGTAAAGAAGGAAGCACCCAAAGCCGAAGAGATTCCCACAGCCGATCTCGGTGAGGAAACGGACGACGAGCGGGCGCAGGCTATCAAAAAGTTCCTTTCCGGCCTGCTCCAGCAGATGGAAGTCACCGCCGAGGTGAAGGTATACCTGCCTGAAAAGGGTCGCTACAGAGTGATTCTTGAGGGACAGGGGCTGGGGGCCATCATCGGCCGCCGTGGCGAGACGCTGGACGCTATCCAGCAGCTTACCAGCTATTCCGTCAACCGCACCGGCAGCCGTGTTCGGGTTCAGCTGGACGCCGAGAATTACCGGGCAAAGCGGGAGCAGAGTCTGGAACGGCTGGCCAACAAGGTGGCGGCCAAGGTGGTGAAGTACCGCCGCAGCGTCACGCTGGAGCCTATGAACGCCTACGAGCGCCATGTGATTCACACGGCGCTGCAGGAGGTGCCCGGCGTCACCACCTACTCCACCGGCGTGGATCCCAACCGCAGGGTGATTGTGGCCTTCGACCGGGAGAAGAAGTAAGCCGGAAGTTTCCGTAAAGGGAAACTTTAAGGATCCCCACTTCACAGCATTGAGATGCAAAACAGGGCACGGCCTGATGGCCGTGCCCTGTTTTATTTTCCGTAATGACTTTGTCTGCCGGCAAAATTCCGGCGGGCAGCAAAAAATTCCACTGGATTCTCAGAAATCTGCGCTGCCCACCGTGCGGGGATGCAGTTCCACGTCACGGATATTGTTCACGCCGGTGAGGTACATCACCATCCGCTCAAAGCCAAGGCCATAGCCTGCGTGCCGGCAGGAGCCGTAGCGCCGCAGGTCGCAGTAGTACTTGTAGTCCTCCGGCTTCATGCCCAGTTCCTTGATGCGGGCTTCCAGCACCTCCAGCCGCTCCTCGCGCTGGCTGCCGCCGATGATCTCGCCGATGCCGGGCACCAGACAATCCGCCGCAGCCACGGTCTTCCCGTCGTCGTTGAGACGCATATAGAAGGCCTTGATCTCCTTGGGATAGTCGGTGACAAACACCGGACGCTTGTAGATGTGCTCCGTAAGGTACCGCTCGTGCTCCGTCTGGAGGTCAATGCCCCACTCCACGGGATAGTCGAACTTCTGACCGCTCTTCTGCAGCAGTTCCACTGCCTCGGTGTAGCTGACCCGGCCAAAGTCGGAGGAGGCCACATGCTCCAGCCGCTCCTTCAGCCCCTTATCCACAAACTGGTTGAAGAAGTCCATCTCCTGGGGGCACTGCTCCATGACATAGCGGATGATATATTTAATCATTTCCTCGGCGGTATCCATATAGCCGCTGAGATCCGTAAAGGCCATTTCCGGCTCCACCATCCAGAATTCCGCCGCATGGCGCTGGGTGTTGGAGTTCTCCGCCCGGAAGGTGGGGCCGAAGGTATAGACGTTGCCGAAGGCCATGGCGAAGTTCTCGGCGTTCAGCTGGCCGGACACCGTCAGGCTGGTTTTCTTGCCGAAGAAATCCTGGGTGTAGTCCACCTGACCGTCCTCCGTTTTAGGCACGTTGTTGAGATCCAGCGTCGTCACCTGGAACATCTCGCCGGCACCCTCGCAGTCACTGGCGGTGATAATGGGGGTCTGGGCGTAGACAAAGCCCCGCTCCTGAAAGAACTTGTGAATGGCGTAAGCCGCCACGCTCCGCACCCGGAAGGTGGCGGAGAACAGGTTCGTCCGGGGACGCAGATGCTGGATTGTCCGCAGAAATTCCACGCTGTGCCGCTTCTTCTGAAGGGGATAATCCGGGGAGGAAGTCCCCTCCACGGTGATTTCCGCGGCCTTCAGTTCCAGCGGCTGCTTGGCGTCAGGGGTCAGAACCACCGTGCCGGTGACAATCAGGGCAGCGCCTACGTTCTGTGCCGCGATTTCCTTATAATTCTCCAGCGTCTCGGCCTCCATGACCACCTGAAGGCTGCGGAAGCAGGAGCCGTCATTCAACTCCACAAACCCGAAGCCCTTCAAATCCCGGATGGTGCGCACCCAGCCGCCTACCGTGACGGTCTGGCCGGACAGCGCCTCGCCGTCCGCGAAAATTGCTGCAATCTTTGTATAGCTCATCATTTGACCCGTCCTTTGTGTTGTTGGTACAATGTTTAATATTTTACTCCTGTTTTCCCAACTTTACAAGAGGGAACCGGTGTTCTTTTCCCGAATTGCCGGCATTTTCCTGAAAAATGCGCAGGGATTTCCCCTTCTGCCGTCCCCTGCACTCTTGACATGTTAAACGATTAACGATATAATACTGGGCGAAAAAGCAGGAAATCCCGGCAGGTTTTCACAAAAGCCTGCAAAATCAGCAGATAAGGAGAGGAACTATGATTTATTCCACCGAAGTGCAGCATATGTGCCCCGTGGCCAAGGGTGCGTATCATGGGCCGGCTCCCATTCCCGAAGAGGGCAAGTGGGTACAGGCAAAGGAAATCAAGGACATCAGCGGCCTGACCCACGGTATCGGCTGGTGCGCCCCTCAGCAGGGCGCCTGCAAGCTGACCCTGAACGTGAAGGACGGCGTGATTGAAGAGGCGCTGGTGGAAACCATCGGCTGCTCCGGCATGACCCACTCCGCCGCCATGGCCAGTGAGATTCTCATCGGCAAGACCATTCTGGAAGCCCTGAACACCGATCTGGTGTGCGATGCCATTAACACCGCCATGCGGGAACTGTTCCTGCAGATTGTCTACGGCCGCAGCCAGACGGCCTTCTCCGAGGGCGGCCTGCCTGTAGGCGCCTCTCTGGAGGATCTGGGCAAGGGTCTGCGCTCTCAGGTGGGCACCATGTTCGCCACCAAGGCCAAAGGCCCCCGCTATCTGGAGATGGCCGAGGGCTACTGCACCCGGGTGGCTCTGAACAAGGATGATGAGATCATCGGCTATGAGTTTGTGAATCTGGGGAAGATGATGGAGTCCGTCAAGAAGGGCGTGGACGCCAACGAGGCGCTGGAGAAAGCCAAATCCCACTACGGTCAGTGGGACAGCGCCGTCAAGTACATCGATCCTCGTCAGGAATAAGAAAAGGAGGAATGTTTGCGCTTTGCGCAAACATAAGAACCTGCCAGCCGCTCGCCGCTGACGCGGCAACCGCGGCAGATGCAAAAATGGCCAGTCCTTTTCGGCCATTTTTGCGGGACAAAGTTTGATGAAAGGACTGGTCATTTCATTATGTCTCTGTTTGAAAGCTACGAGAGAAGAATCGACAAAATCAATTCCGTCCTGTCCCAGTACGGAATTTCCAGTGTGGAGGAGTGCCGGGAAATCTGCAAGGCCGCCGGCTTTGACCCCTATGAGATTGTAAAGGGCATTCAGCCCATCTGCTTTGAAAACGCCTGCTGGGCCTACTGCGTAGGCGCGGCCATCGCCCTGAAGAAAAACGTGGCCACCGCTGCCGAGGCCGCCGAGGCCATCGGCATCGGCCTCCAGTCCTTCTGCATCCCCGGCTCCGTGGCCGAGGACCGGAAGGTAGGCCTGGGCCACGGCAACCTGGGCGCCATGCTGCTGCGGGACGAAACCAAGTGCTTCGCCTTCCTGGCAGGTCACGAGTCCTTCGCCGCCGCCGAGGGCGCCATCGGCATCGTCCGCAACGCCAACAAGTCCCGGAAGGAGCCTCTGCGGGTGATTCTCAACGGCCTTGGCAAGGACGCCGCCCAGATTATCAGCCGTATCAACGGCTTCACCTATGTCCAGACCCAGTTTGACTACTACACCGGCGAACTGAAGATTGTCCGGGAAATCGCCTATTCCGACGGGGAGCGGGCCGCCGTCCGCTGCTACGGCGCAGACGATGTCCGGGAGGGCGTAGCCATCATGCACCACGAGGGCGTGGATGTGTCCATCACCGGCAACTCCACCAACCCCACCCGGTTCCAGCACCCCGTGGCAGGCACCTACAAGAAGGAGTGCATCGAGCAGGGCAAGAAGTACTTCTCCGTGGCCTCCGGCGGCGGCACCGGCCGCACCTTGCACCCGGACAACATGGCCGCCGGCCCCGCTTCCTACGGTATGACCGACACCATGGGCCGGATGCACTCCGACGCCCAGTTTGCCGGTTCCTCCTCCGTCCCCGCCCATGTGGAGATGATGGGCTTCCTGGGCATGGGCAACAACCCCATGGTAGGCGCCACCGTAGCTGTGGCCGTGGCTGTTGCCGAGAGCCGGAAGTAAATCGGAATCTTCCGGCAATTCCGCAGCATAGTATGAAAAACCGGCGGCTGAGCATCTGCTCCGCCGCCGGTTCTTTCCTTCCCGGCAAACAGCCGCCCGGTACCTGCAAGGTACCGGGCGGCTGTTCGTATGTGAATTGCAGAGGCGTCCGCCGTGAAAGCTGTGCCGCAGCCCCGGAAGCGTGCAGCTACGAATCCAGATAGGAATTTGTCTCGTCAATCCCGAATTTGTGAAGGTTCCGGATCACATCCACGGTATTGTTGTGGTGCTGCAATGCAAAGGCGGAGGCCTCCTGCGCATCTCCGGAGAGAATCAGATCAAGAAGACGCTCATGATCTGCCGTCGATGCCTGAATGTCAATGAAAAGAGGTGTCACAAACCAGAGTACCTGATTGACGCAGAAGGTCAGCTGGGAGTATGTGTTCATCAGCTGTGCCCGCCCGGTCATGTCGATCAGCCGTTTATGAAACTCCGTATCGTATTCCACCCACTTACGCTTTTCATTCCGCTGGCAGAGATCCTTCATTTCACTGATTTGAGTGCGGAGTTTGTTGACATCGGATGATTTCAGGGTCTGATGCTCCTGTGCCAGATGCCCGCAGGCAATGTAGGACAGATGCGCAATGATTTCGTAACCGTCCGCCATCTCGGAAAAGGTATTCCGCTTCAGAAAGCACCCCTTGTTGGGGATGGACTCCACCAGCCCGTCCCGTTCAAGGCGGCGGATTGCCTCCCGCACCGGTGTCCGGCTGACACCAAAAGACTTTGCAATGGTTGTTTCCACCAACTGCTGCTCCGGGAACAGCTTTTTCGATGAAATCATCTCATGCAGCGCATCGTATACCTTGTCGGTTGCCGTTTTTCTCATAAATACACCAGATGCCTTTCTTCTGCATTTGCGCATGGGGAGAGGCGGATTTGGATGCAGCGCGCCACTGCCTCATCGGTTGTACACAATATTGAATACATTCTATCCGCCGCTGACCCGGATTTTCGGCGGCTAATCCCCATTCTCTTTGTTTACATTTTAACATATAGATCATACATGTCAAGCCTTTGTTCCTGCGGGGAGGACACTTCCGTCGGTCTTACGGAAGGACAGAACGGCAGAATGATCCGGCTGTGCGGTTCCAAAGGGACTGCACAGCCGGAGCATCGCTTTTATTTCAGAGGCTGGGGACGTGCTTCGGAAAGCACCCAGTTCTGGGGGCCGCTATCCGTTTCCAGAATGATGCGGTCGTTCTCCCCATAGAAGGTGGAAGCCGATATGCCCTCGCACTTCATGGCTGTTCCCCGGTACAGGCGCCACAGGGTTCCGTCGTCACTTTGCAGCAGGACGCCGTTTCCGTCGCAGGCAATGCGGATGACGTCAAAATCCGGGCGTGTGCCGTTTCTGCCGGTGTTCCATGTATCGGGGAAGGAAAGCCCGCTGCCGCCGATGCAGCCGTCGGTGGTAATCCATACCAACATATTGCCGCACAGGGAAAACTGCTTGACGTTCCTTGCCTCCCGACTCCAGACGGCGCCGTCCCGGCTGACATAAAGCTGGCCGTCCAGCGTCAGCACCGCAAGGCGCTGACGGTCGCTTTCCAGTGCGGAAACCTGATAGAACTCACCAATCCGCTGAAATTCCATGGAGCCGCCGTTTCCGGCGAACCAGAGGCTGCCGTCCAGCTTCAGAACAAACAGCATCCCCTCCATGCCGGCGACGCCGGCCACGTCACCGCTGTCCAGCACCTTCCGCCAGCCGGACTGCACCGTCATGTCCGCCTCGCCATAGCCCATCTGTCCCCAGCGGTTTTCCCCCGCTGCCCAGAGGTTGTTGTCCGCATCTACCACATAGCTGGTGGAGCCGGCGCAGTAGACCCTTGCTGCGGTGCCGGGGAAGTCCGCCGGAGCAAAGGCAGTCTGCTGCTGGTTGGAGGCCAGCAGTGCCTGTGTTCCCAGCTGCCCTGTCCGGTTGCTGCCCATGGACAGCAGCTGCCCCTCCGGGGAAATCAGGAGCTGTTGATCCGCCCCGGCAGCATAGCTGCGGGGCTGGAGCAGCACCTGCTGAAGAAGGTCATCCTCCAGCGCACGGTCTTCCGGATCGTCCGTGCGGGACACCAGCTGCCGGGCGGTAATCAGCGCCTGACTGGTGTCCTGCACCTGGGTTTTCATCTGAATCAGCAGCCGATAGGCCTCCGGATCCTTCTGATCTGTCAGCGGCTGAAGCACCTGCTCCGCCAGCTGCAAATCTCCCATGCCGTAATAAGACTGTGCCAGTCCCCGCCGTGCAGCGACGTCCGTGGGATCCTCCGACAGCCTTGCGGCAAATTCCGCCGCCGCATTGCCGTAATCGGTGCTGTTGAGATACTTCTGCCCCAGATCCGTGTGGGAGGCCTCATCGGCCTTCTCCCGGTAGATTTTTACCGCCATGCCGCACAGCAGTCCCACCACCAGCAGCACCGGCAGCAGAATCGGCAGCACTTTTACACGCAGTTTCATGAATCCTTCACCTCACTTGGCCGGATGGTACACGGGCCCTGACTGTAGTCCAGCGTCATTTCCCCGGAGCAGAGCGTCCGGTTGCTGCCGGTGTAGGCCGCGTCCCCATAGTTGAGGCTGGCCGTACCGTATCCTGCGGCGCTTCCTGCGACAAGGGTCAGGGTGCCGCTTCCGTCGTCAGGCAGGGGGACGCCCTCAAACACCAGCACACCGTCCAGCGTCATATCCAGTGTCTGACTCATGGTTTCCTCCGCCGGCCGATCCTTGATTCTGACGGAACTTCCCAGCACCAGCGACTGATCCGGCATCAGCAGGGCGGTATCGGCCCAGATGTCCAGACTGCCTGCCAGACACGTCCGGCAGGACACCTCGCTGCCGATCCAGAGCATTTTGGGGACCGTCAGCACCGTGCCGTCCGCCAGCGTCAGCGTCAGGTCATAGCAGCCGTCGGCAATGGAGGCGGGTACCTCCAGACGCAGGGCGGTGTCCCGCTGATAGCTGATGGTGCAGGCATTGCTGCCGAAGGCGGCAGCGGTGACGTCCTCCAGCTTCGTGCCGTTCAGATAGACGGTAAAGGTGTCCTGCTGCCATTGCAGTGCGGAATCCAGCGCCTCTCTGGATTCCAGCACAGGCCGGTAATCCACGTCGGCCTGCGCCGGTTCTTCGGCTTCCGCCGGCTGCACCGTATACTCCCTGCGGACGCTGACGCCGGAATCCCCCTCCCGGAGGAAGAAGTACCGGCTGTCCTCCGCAGGGTCCGAAACGGTATAGGTCAGCGTGGCCGTGTTGCCGATGACGCCCCGCAGGCTTCTGTAAACGCCGGAGAGTTCCTCGGAACTGTCTGCCCGGACATACTGTCCGCCGGTGGCTTCCGCAATCTGCCGCAGCAGTTCATCGTTCACGTCCCCGAAACCGATGGTGAAAATCACGATGCCCTCTGCCGCCGCGTTCTCCACCGCCTGCATATCAATGCTGCTCTGTCCGTCCGTCATCAGCAGCAGGGTCTTGCCGCCCCGGGCCTGCTGCAGCGCCGCGGTGCCCTCCAGAATCCCGGCGGTGATGTCCGTGCCGCCGTCGGCATAAAGGGCGTCAATGCCGCCGGTCAGGGCACTGATGCTGCTGCTCAGAGGCACCCGGGTTTCGGCGCTGTCATCAAAGACGGTCAGCGCCAGTTCCGTGTAGTCGTCCGTTTCGTCCAGGAAGGTATGCAGCGCCTCCTGTGCGTCCGTCAGCGGGCTGCCGCTCATGCTGCCGCTGATGTCCACCGCAAAGCAGATGCTGTTGATGACCCCTTCCCCCTCGTCCACCGTCACCTGACAGTCCGCCGCAGGCAGCTGCGTATCGTTGACCGTAAGATCTTTCTGCTCCGCAAGCCGCTGGATTACGCGCTTCTCTCCTCCCAGACGCACCGTGACCTGCGGGAACTTCTCCGTGTCAAAGTCCATGATGTAGAGGGTGTCGCCGTAGGATTTCTGGTCGTCCGAGATGCGCTTGACAAAGGCATCCGTCAGGGGGGTAAAGCTGAAATTCAGAAGTTCCGGATGGGCGCTGCCCAGCAGCACCTGCATTCCGGCGCGGAAATCATCGCTGTCTGCGCCGATGCTGCCCTCCGTTTCATAGAGTTTTTTCAGTGTCTGTAGGGAGTCCCTCACCTGCCGGCTGCCGGAAAGCCGGGCCTGCAGGGAATCCGCCGCATCGCACAGCTGGTCAATGGCCTGCTGGTAGCTGCGGATGGCAAAATACAGCTTTGCCCGGACAATCTGCGCCTCCAGCGTATGAATGTCCGCAATGGAGTTCAGGGCGCGGTAGGCAAAAATATGTGCCGCCTGCAGCTGCATCTCCTCCACCTGACCGCTGAGTTCCTTCTCCTGCTGCATCAGCGCAGGGGTTTCCTTCTCGTCGGCGTTGGCAAGGTCGATTTGCAGCGCCTCCAGCCTCCGCTGAAGCCGCTCATACTCTTTTTCCAGCGTTTCCTGCTCCTCTGCGCCGGTGTCTTTGTAGCTGCCTGTTTCGTAGGCGGCAAACTGACGGGTCTTCATCTCGATGCCGGAATAAGTTACCTCCGCAATCACCGATGCCAGCAGCAGCCGGTCTTCCGATTTCGGGGACAGATGCACCAGTTCCACGGCAGCGGACAGCGCCTCGTCCCATTTCTGTGCACCTACCGCCTGATTGATTCGGAAGCGCAGCTTTTCGGCGTCGTCAGCGGTATCCCCGTCCCAATCCTCCACGCCCAGTTCCATTTCAAACCGGCGGTCCAGCTGCTCCATGTCCTTCGCCTTCAGGGGCAGCAGTTCAACCAGCGTGTCCACCGTGTTCCGCAGGCTTTTTTCCTTTTCCGGACTCCACACCTGCAGCGCCGCCACACCGTCTTCCTGGGCCGAAGACAGTCTGCCGCTGTTTTCCAGCAGGTTCATCCGCACCTGTACCATGGCGTCATTGCCCCGCAGCTGTTCCAGCAGCACCTGTGCCGCCAGCAGATGATAGTCATTGCGCAGGGTGGTGCGCCGCAGATACAGCGCCGCCGGGTCCGTCCGGCCGTTTTCCAGATAGCGCAGCGCCATATAGATGCTGCCGTAATTTTCCCGCCGCTGCGCCTGTTCTCTGCGGAGAAACACCGTTCCCCCGCCGCACAGAATGGCGGCGCACAGAATCAGGGATACTCCCCAGCGCAGAGGCAGCTTTTTCAGACACAGCAGGGCAATGACTGCCAGCAGAAACAGCACGCCCACTGCCAGAAGAATGATTGAAATACGCATCGCATCCGCCTCTCCTTATCGTTCCACCTTTGCGCCGCAGCGGGCGCAGAATTTGCCTGTCACCGGGTTTCCGCACCGGGCGCAGAAGCGGGGCCCGGCAGGCCGGGTCTGCTCCGCTTTCGGCTCCGGGACAGCGGCTTCCGCCGGTTCCGCATTTGCCGCAGAAGCGGCGGGTTCCAGCGGTATCGTCTCCTCCGCCGGGGCAGCAGGCGGAATCAGTTCCGTCTCTTCTGCCGGGGCAGCAGGTTGAATCAGTTCCGTCTCCTCCGCCGGAGCGGCGGACGGAATCAACTCCGTCTCCTCCGCCGGAGCGGCAGGCGGAATCAGTTCCGTCTCTTCCGCCGGGGTGGCAGGCGGAATCAGTTCCGTCTCTTCCACCGGGGCGGTGGGTTGAATTAACACCGTCTCCTCCGCCGGAGCGGCAGGCGGAATCAACTCCGTCTCCTCCATCGGGGCGGTGGGTTGAACCGGTACTGCCGCCGTCACCGGTGCGGCACGCCGGGGTTCTATCACGGTTGCAGCGGCACCGACAGGCACGGTCTGGGCAGACGGCGTCCTCCCTTTTGCCCGCCGGCTCAGCCGCACCAGCAGCACAATCACCACCGGCAGCCACAGCAGAATGGCCGCCAGCAGGGCAATCTGCCATGTAGAGGCCAGAAATGCCCCCATTTTCGTTTTCATCAGGTAAATCTTCAGCCCCCGCGTGCTGTTCCACGCACAGGCCGTATAGCCTGACACCGCCAGTGCCAGCACCAGCAGGATCCGGAATAACCACTTCTTCATATGCCGTTTCCCCTCTCCACCGTGTTCCCGGCAGTGAACGCCGAGTTTCTCCGCATTCTCACAGCTCGTACTCCGACCGGATGCTCTCCGCAATTCTCTGTCCCTTTTTCCGCAGCACAATGACTGTGATGGGAATGGCAAGCAGCGATACGGCAAGGCCTGCCAGCCCCGCAAAAATCAAAACGGTTCCTGTTGACATGAACGTTCTCTCCCTTCCCTTTCCCTGCCTGTATCAACCCGTGAGGCTTTGAATCAGGGATTCCAGATACTGGAATTCACTGTTCTGCGCGTTGGCACCCTTATAGAGTGCTGCCGCCTGCTGATAGAAATCCACCGCCCGGTCAGCATCATAGGCCGCCGGGGTCAGGTACAGCAGCGCCAGCCGCAGATAGCCCCGGTAGTCGTTGGGATAGCGGGATACGGCCTCTTCCAGCACGGATACGGCCTCCTGACTGCGTCCCAGATATTGCAGGGCCAGCCCCTTATCCAGCAGCACCGGCAGGGAGGCCACCTGACGGTTCAGCAGGTTGTCCAACTCCCGCAGCGCCTTCTCATAATCCGCCGCAGAGCCGGTTTCCACACCCCGCCGCAGATAGGCGTCGGCCAGCTGCTCCCGCACCGCGTCAGCCCGGGAGACGTCCAGCAGGGAGCAGCCCTCTTCCAGCAGGGAAATCTCCTGATTCAGCCAGTCTGTTCCCAGCCGCTGGCAGCACTGAGCCGCCAGCAGGCAGCTGCGGTTCACCAGATCCTGATTTTCGGAGCGGAGCAGCTGCTGCAGGGGGGTCAGCGCCGCTTCATAGCGACCCTCTGCAAAGTCCAGTTCGCTTTCCACCAGCAGCAGGTCGTCCTTTTCCGCATGATCCAGCGCCTCCATGGCCTCGTAGGTTTTCCGGGCGGCTTTCAGGTCGCCGGAGAGGGCCTGCGCCACCGAAAGATCCCGGTAATAGGCGGATTCCTCCGGGGCGAACCACACGGCAAGTTCCATGCAGCGAACGGCGTTTTCGTAGTCCTCCTTCTGATAATAGCAAGAGCCGAGGACATAGTTCAACTCCGCCTGGGCGTATTCAAACTCCTGCTGATTCATGGCAGAGTCATCCGCCGTGAAATTCAGTCCGGAGAGGGTGTCAATACACGCATCATAGCGCCCCAGCCGGTAGAGGATGGTGGCAAGGCGCACATAGGCCTCAATCCGGTCATCCTCCAGAGAAACCGCCTCCGTCAGCAGGGGAAGGCTCTCTTCATACTGCTGGCTGTCAATCAGCGCATCCGCCTGAGCAATCAGTTCCGCATACTGCCCATTCTGCTCCCGTCCCCGCAGCTGAAAGCCCAGCCAGACGGAAAACACACTCAGCAGCATCAGCACGCTAAGAACGGTGGCGGTAATCTGGCAGCTGCGCTGCCAGTTCCGGTAGCGCTGGTCTGTCTTTTTCAGGTTTTCCAGCGCGTTCAGCATGACTTTTACGCTGGAAAACCGTCTTTTCGGGTCCGGCTGCATAGCCTTTTCGATGACGGCCCGCAGGGAATCCCCCAGCTGAATCCGATAGCGGGTCAGGGGGATGACGTTTTCCAGACAGTGGGCGGGATTATATCCCGTCATCATGAAATAGCCAAGGGCGCCGATGGCGTAAATGTCCGTTCGCTCCGTCACCTTGCCGTAGGGCGCCGCCATGCGGCTCCACAGCAGCCGCTTCTCCCGCTCCGCCGGCGGCAGGCCGTTCAGCGCCGCCTCGGAGACATGGTACTGCTCCGGCGCTGCATAGCCGCTGGTGGCGCCGATGGCCTGCAGTTCCCGGTTTTCGTAGAGCAGAGAGGTGTTGAAGTCAATGACGCACACGTCCCCCTCCGGCGTAATCATCACATTCTGGGGCTTCAGGTCGCAGTGAATCACCGCCGGGTGCTGCCGGTGGAGATAGGAAATCACCTCGCACAGCTGCCGGAGCCAGTGCACCGTCTGCTTCTGGGACAGGGCGCCGTGCCTGCGGACGTACTCTTCCAGATTGCAGCCCTGAATATAGTCCATCACGGTGTAGGCATAGCCGTCTGCACCGTAAATCACATCGTAAATCCGGGGAAGATACTGATGGCGCAGATTTTTCAGAATCCGCGCCTCCCGGGTTTCGTCCATGCGGCCGTGATAGCGGGTTTTGCACCGCTTGATGACAACCTCTACATCCAGTCCCCGCTTGTGGGCGCGGAACAGTTCCCCGGTTCCGCCCTGCGCCATGGGGACAATCCCCTCATAGTCCGCGCCCAGAAAGTACACGGAATCCGTAGGCATATGGCATCACTCTCCGTCCGTATCAATTCTTCCGCCTTTCGGCATTCCCCGCCGCTCTCCCAGCAGGATGGCTGCCCAGACTGCTGCAGCCAGAAGCACCAGTTTCCCGGCAGCTGCCGGGTCACCGCCGCTGCTGCGCAGATAAAGGGACACCGGCAGCCAGTCGCAGAGGGGGGACAGCTGCGGGCAAATCAGCGTCATATCCACCAGAACCGGGGACAGCACAAACCCGGCCACCGCCGCAAAGGGCAGCAGCGTCGGGATTTCCTGCCAGATCCGCTCCGTTTCCGCCGCCAGCAGGCTGACGGCGCCCCACAGCGCAAGGTACGGCAGCAGGCTCAGCACCGCTGCCCCGGAGGGCAGCAGCGCCAGCGTACCGGCACAGAAAGCAAAGGCCGTTCCCGCCAGCAGGGGCGGCAGCAGAAGCGCCGTCCGACCGGTAAGGGGGCACAGACGCTTGGCGTGGGGAGACTGCTTCCACCGTCCCAAATCCATGGCCAACAGCAGCATCCAGACCATCAGCCCCAGCGCCGTAAGGCCCCGGAAAAGCTGTGAGGTGCCCTGCCGAACCAGATTTTCCGGCGGGAGCCGGCTGCCCTCCGTCGTTTCCATCCGGATTGCCACCTGCGCCGTTTCCGGCAGCGGCCGGTATCCCTTCAAGGCATCTTCCGGCGGCACAATGCTTCTGGAAATCAGGTATTCCTCCGCAATCTGGGGCGCGGCCTGCCACGTCAGCGCCGCTGCGGCGGTTTCCCGCACCAGCGGGTACACCGTGGAGCCGGGGCCGGTTACCAGTGTCACCAGCCCCTTCCGTTCACCGGAGGCCAGCCGCTGCGCCATGTCCTCTTCCGCAATAAGGCCGCAGTCCCAGCGGTTGGCGGAAACCATCCGCTCCAGCGTTTCCTCATCCGTAAGCACGAAGGAAACGGTGCTGCCGCTGCGCTTTTGCAGTTCCTCCCAGAACACTTCCCCGCCGTGCTCCGGCAGAACCACGCCTGCCTGAACCGCCGTGCTTCCGACAGGCGCCGCAGCCCAGCGGGCGGCAAGCACCGCCGCCGCGGTTACCACCAGCGCCGCCCATGTACGCCGCAGCCGGAACAGCCGCGCCATTTCCAGCTTCAGCGCCGTCATCAGATAATTCATGGTTCCACCGCCGCTTTCATGCGCTGGCAGTACAGCCGGCAGGCAATTGCCGTCAACAGTGCCGCCGACACCGCCCACGCGCCTATGACGCCGGGAGGGCAGTCATAGCCAAGGCCGTAGGCCGCCATGGTCCGCAGCCACGCTATGGGGGAAAGTTCCCCCAGACGCCGCACCGTCTCCGGCAGCAGCACCGGCGGGATGATGCCGCCGGAGGCCAGCAGCGACGCCGCCGACAGGAAAAAGGACAGGCATCCGCAGCCTGCCGCCGTGGCGGACGCCGTACCGCAGAAGGAGGCAAAGGCGGCGAAAAACAGCCCGCCTGCCAACGCGGCGCCTACAGCCGGAAAGAGCGGCAGATGCAGGAAGCCCACCAGCGCCGGCAGTGACAGGACGGTCCCCGCCAGCAGGCAGACTCCATAGCCGGCGAAAAAGCCGTAAGCCGGACTGCGTCCCGCATAGCGCAGACGCCGCAGCCCCAGCGGCCATGTGCCCTGAAAATTCCACACCGGAAGCGGCGCCGCCGACAGCACCAGAAACCAGAAAAGGCTGAGGGTGTAATGCAGTCCCACAGGCAGAACGCCGGTGGGGGTCAGCTTCCGCTCAAGAAAGAGCGCCTGCCGGTTCACAGTCCAGTGAATATAGTCCAGATTGATTTGCGTCACCACGTCCTCCCGGCGCAGTCCCTGCACCGGATGGCGGTCATACTGCTCCAGCACCGCATAGATGCCGGACTGCACGGCCGCCAGCAGCTGTGACGCACTTTCTCCCACCCAGAGGGTCAGCATGGACTCCAGTGGGTGATTGCCGTCCACGATAAGCCGGACGGCGGGGTTTTCGCCGTTCTGCACCCCCTGAACAAAATCCTCCGGCAGCACCAGAACCGCCGTCACGCCGCCGCTTTCCAGCGCCGAAAGGGCATCCTGATAGGCCATGGCCTCAAAGGTGCAGTATTGCCGGATATCCGTCAGCTGGCCCAGATAGCGCTCCAGCAGCTGCGGCGTGCCGTCCCCCTCCGGAGCGGTGACGGCAAGGGTGATGCCCGAAAAGGAAACCCCCTGGGACAGCAGCTGATGGGCGCCTCTGCCTGCCAGCACCGGCAAGACCGTGCAAAGCAGGATTACCCCTGCCAGCAGCCAAAGCTGCCGGCAGAGGCGTCCTGCCGCTGCGCATATCAGTTCCGCCAGCGTTCTCATCCCGCCCTGCAACACGTCTTTTCGCAATCTCAGAGCAGATACATCAGAATCATCTGGACGGTGCCGTCCAGATCACCCACCCAGTTTTCGGCTTCCTCATTGATTTTCTCGCCCAGGTCTTCCAGATCGCCGGTGCTGAGATTGCCGATCATCAGGGTTTCGTCGGCGGACACCTTCACGGCGGAGTAGGAGGACACGGTGCAGCCTGCCTTCAGGCTGAACAGCTGGCTTCCGTACGCCTTCACGCTCAGTTCATCCAGCTGCAGATCCACACTGTCCTTCCCGGTTTTCAGCTGACCTTCCATATTGACGGAGGCGTCCGTGCTCCGGATGCTCCAGGAGAAGTTCTTCCCGGACTCCTTGGGGCGGTATTCCAGTTCGGACTTGACGGAAAAGCTGTTCCAGCTGCTGTCGCTGGAAATCACGGTTTCGTCCGTATATACGCCGGATTTCCCGCTGTGGTTTCCGCTGGAGACAAGGCGGACGGTTTCCCCGTAGGCCGTCACCTCCACGCTGAAGTCGTCGGCGTAGTTTTTGCCGCCGCCCAGATGGACATGAACCTCTGCCCCGCCGTTGTCATAGCAGACGGCCATGATATAGCCGCCCTTGAGATAGACGTCCAGTTCCAGATCACCCATCTCCCTGACCAGTTCCTTCAGTGACCGGAAAACCCCGTCATAGTCAAAGGCGTTCTTGATGGCGCTCTTCGTTTCCGCGATGGTATCCTTGGGAAGGCCGGCTTCCTCCATGAGATCCAGCGTAACCTGCGCGTAGTCCTGCGCCTTTACGGATTCCTTCATGGCGTCCAGCAGATCCTTCATGGCATCCTCCGGGATTACCACATGATAGGCGGTGCATTTGACGTTATAATCATTGACGTCGATGGTTTCGCTGCCGGCCTTTTTGACCTCCACGGCTTTGTAAAACGCCTTTACCGCCGCCTTGTCCAGCAGGACGGGCTTGCTGTACGCGTCCATGATGTCAAAGATATTGAAGCTGAGATTCCCGATTTCGTCACGGAGATCGCCGTATTCGTCCAGCTTGTCAAGATCCTTACCCAGCGTGGCGGTATCCAGACCCAGCGCCGTTCCGTCCATCAGCTCCGGGATGTACCCGGTCACCGTGGTGCCCTTGATGCCGGCCATGCCGCTGATGATGTCCGCTGCGCCGTAATAGGCGGTGAAGGAAGCGCCTGCCTCCTGCTTCTTCTGGCTGACGGCGGTTTCCATCCGCACGCCCAGCCCCTCCAGATCCTGGGCATCCAGTCCGTAGAGATAGAACTCGTCGGGATTGAGGCTGTCCAGTTCAAGGGAATACTTCAGGCTGCACTCCCGGCTTTCCGTCAGCTTCGCCGCCGTGGGAATACCCAGCGCGTCCACCATATCCCCATAGGCTTCCACGGACTTTACCGCCGCCTTGCGGATTTTGGCCTTGGGGCCGCCGAACAGGCTTCCCGCCAGCAGAACCACCCCGGCAATCACCGCCACGGCGGCCACGGCCACAACCACCAGTGCCCCGGCACCCCGACGCTTATTAGGAGCATTTACGGCTGCCCCTGTATAGGCGTAATCCTGCACAGGCACAGCCTGCTGCACCGGAGCGGCTGCCTGCACCGGAGCCGCTGCCTGAATGGGAGCTGCCGTCTGAACAGGAACTGCCTGCACCGGTTCTGCGGGACGGTTCGCCTGCGCCAGAGGTTCGGTGGGGGCCTGCTGAGGCTCCGCCGCTGCCCCGGTATTTACCGCCGCGCCGCAGCAGGGGCAGAATTTCGCATCATCGCGAATATTTTTTCCACAACTCGTACAAAACATCGTTCTTCCTCCGCACATCCATTATTTCTGAGTATCTGGCGACTGCTCCGCAAAGCAGCCCCAGCGCATCTGCCCGTCCTGCAGGTAAGCACAGCGCCCGCAGATACGCCGGAATTCCTCCTGCCGGTGGCTGCACCACACGGCGCAGCCGCCTCTTTGCAGAAAGGCTTCCATCCAGTCCAGCAAGGCCTCCCGGTAACGGAGATCCAGCCCGTTGGTGGCCTCATCGGCAATCACCACCGCCGGGGCGCCGGACAGCGCCAGCGCAATGCTCACCCGCCGCTGCATTCCGCCGGACAACTCGCCGATCCGGTATGGAAGCAGTTCGTCAATCCCCAGCAGTTCCGTCACCGATTGCGGCAGATCTCCTCTGCGGCCGCAGGCCGCCTGCCAGAGGGCAATCTGCCGGCGCACCGTTAGATCCTCCGCAAGTTCATTGTCCTGAGGCACATAGCCCAGCTGCTGCCGCAGAAATTTCCTGTCTCCCAGAACGCTTCTGCCCCGGAACAGCACGTCGCCGCCGTCGGGCTTCTGCGCCTGCGCCAGCAGCTTCAGAAGTGTGGACTTTCCGCAGCCGTTGGCGCCGGACAGTCCCAGACACTCCCCAGGCTGCAGCTGAAAACTCAGCGGCAGCAGGATTTTCCGCCTGCCGTAGGATTTGCTGAGATCCCGCGCTTCCAGCAGGTTCTGCGGCTGAGCGTTCACGCCGTTACTTTACCGGGGTGCCGCACTCGTCGCAGAAGCGGGCACCTGCTTCCAGCCGCTTGCCGCAGTTGGTGCAGAACACGCTGCCGGAAGCGGAGGCAGAGGGTGCCGCCGCAGCGGCAGGCGCAGCGGGAGCCGCTTTCCGCTGCTGGGCGCCGAGGATCTGGCTCTCCTCCGCCTTGATCTGCTCCAGACGGTTTTTCAGGTTCGTAATCTCCACATTCAGGTCGTTGATCTGCTTGCAGTCCTCTTCCAGCGCGGCGGGGTCGATGCCGCCGGAGGCCCAGCTGTTGTAGACCTTGATGCCCAGTGCATTGAACAGACTGTCCATGCTGCGCTGAGTGCTGGAAATGGCCGTCTTTACCCGGCTGCTCTCCACAAGGGACTCAGATTTGACGCTGACTGCGGCAACACTTTTGTCAAAGGTATCCTTCAAACGTTCCAACATGATTTTCTTCCTCCAAATTCTTATCTGCACCCCGCCTGCCGCGGCAGGCGGGGGAGCCGTAGTTCCGGGTTATGTCTCCGCAGGCGGTTTACCAGTTATAGCCCCAGCTGACGTTGAACCACTCCATCTCGCCGTCGGCCACGCCCTGATCCGTCCAGAATTCCTGCACGTCGTCCGCCAGCTTCACCGTGTCCTTTCCGCTCCAGAGGCACAGGTCGCCGTCGCTGACGAACATGACCTTCTTGCCGCCCAGATATTCCACGCCGTAGCCGTAAACATCGTCGGCCACCTTCTTCTTTTCGCTGCCATTCAGCAGGTACAGCGTGCCTTCGTTCTTATAGGTGCGGTCATTGAACTTCACATCCTCCATGGCAAAAACGGTGCCGTCCTTCAGGATGTTGACCATTTCGGCGTCTCTGGCCACGGTTTCCTTCTTGCCGCCCTGATAGCGGACGAGATCGCCGCTGTATCCGTCATCGCTGACATCCGTGAAGTAGTAGAGGGCATCCTTGCCGCCGATATCGCTGACGGTCAGGCCGAAGAACTCATCGTCCTCAATGACCTCCCCACGCTGGAGGGTACTGCCGTTCAGCGTGCAGGCGTAAAGTTCCTGCTCGCCGCTGTCGGTGTTGAATGCCATTACGGCACCCTCTTTGTCGCTGACCATCAGCAGCTGGCTGGGTGCCGTGCCCTCCTCCGTATCCCACGGGGATTCCTTGCCGTTTACGTTCTGGCACCACGTTCCCTCCGGCGTGCCAATCATGCCGCGGACGCTGGTAGCATCGTACCAGTAGTAGTTCAGGTCGGCAACGTCGCCTACCGTGGCAGGCTTCTGGCCGTCCAGCTTTTCATAGAGGAAAATCTGCTTTTCCGCGTCATAGATGCCGTAGGGGATGTAGGTCAGACCCTGGGCGATTTCCGTGGTCTTGCCGTTATCGTAGCGCGCCATGGTATAGGTGGTCACATCATAGGTGTTTTCCGCCAGCATTTCACGGACGGATTCCCGGTTCTGGGCTTCCTCCCATTCGTCCCGGGCCGTATAATAGGCATCGTCATAAACGGGCCAGAAGAAGGAATAATCGATGATATAATCATCCGGGTTCGGCTCCTTCAGCTGGGCATCGGCGGCGGCATTCACATCCGTGAAGAAGTCGGACAGGGGATAGCTTTCCGTCTGGGCGGTGAAGTACAGGAAGGACACCTTGCTGCCGTCCACCGTTACGTCGTTGACTTCACTGACATCCTTGAGGATTTTCTCCCCCTTCTCGCCGGGCTTGGCCAGATAGACGTCGCGGCTGCCGCCCATATAGGCAGCGTCCTCATCCTGATACTTGCCGTACAGCAGCACGCCGTCCGACCAGCTGTTGTAAATCTCGTCAAAATTCTTCAGAATTTTTTCTTCCTGCCCGCCGGACTTCAGTTCCAGACGGCAGAGAACCTGCCCGTCGCCGTCGTCCTTCATGTAATAGGCGTACTTTTCCGCCGCGTCCAGTTGAAACCAGCCGCCGTCCATGGTGGCCAGCTTGGTGCTGTCCTTGCCGTCAAACAGCCGCAGCTGGCCGTCCGAGCGGGCAGTCACCACCTTGCCGCCGCCCAGCGTCTGGAACATGGACACGTCGGAGTCCACCTTTTCCGGCTCCGCGTTCTTTTTGCCCAGCTTCGCCGTGGCAATGCGGTAGAGTTTCTGGCTGGAATCGACATAGTAGAAGTACTTGCCGTCGTCGGAGAACCGCGCCATATTCACGCCGTCATCCGCCAGTTCCCGGCTGTCCGCTTTGGCCTTGAGAGCCTTGAGATACATCAGTTCGTTGTCTTCCGTCAGGTAAATGCAGTTTGCCTTGCTGCCGAAGAGGGAGGGCAGCACCTTGATGGCGCCCACCACCAGTACAAGCAGCACCACTACGGCTGCCGCCACAATGACAAGGCTCTTGCCCCGCCGCTTGCCGCCGCTGAGCACAGGCTCGGGACTGGCCGGCGTACTTTCCGCAGGTGCGGCAGCAGGCGCAGCCACGGGCGCGGCAACAGGTGCAGCTACGGGTGTAACAACGGGTGCAGCAACGGGTGCGGCTGCAGGTGTTTCCTCAACAGGCGCTGCCGCAGGAGACGGCGTTTCAGTGGCTTCCGCCGGTCCAACCGGGGAGCCGCAGGCGCTGCAAAACTTGGTGCCTTCCGGAAGTTCTTTTCCGCAATTCGCACAAAACATAGTGTTTCCTCCCAAACATTTAATAGTTTACTCTTGTTACCATCACAGGGGCAGGCGTATCTGCCCTTGTCAATCGACGGCATCAAAGCTGAACTGCAGCTTAAAATCAATGTACCCCAGTCTTGGCCGGGTTTCAATGGCTTTGTCATAAAACAGCCGTTTTCTGACATAATCCATGCTTCCCATGGGGAAAATTCAGAAAATCAGGATTTTCGGGGTGCACCCGGGACAGAGCCATTTCAGAATTTCCACCACCGTTTCCTGCGGCAGGGCGATGCATCCCATGGTGGGGCGGCTGCCGCAGTGGAGAAAAATGGCGGAGCCTTTGCCGGGGACAACGGGATTTACATTGTAGTCCACCACAACTCCGTAGGCATACTGCGCGGGATAATCCGCCAGATGCTCGGCGCTGTTCCAGTCCTGCGATTCCGTCCCCTCTGCCCACTGGTTGTACACGGCGGAGGCGGGGTCGTCCACCCAGTAACTCTCCGCCGTCACCTGCCGGTAGGGCAGGCCGGAGCCGGGGTCAGGCTGAATCCCGAAGGCGGTGGTCAGCGGGAACAGCCCCGCCGGCGTTTTCCGGTCGCCCTCCTGCTTTTCCGCCGTGATGCCGTTTTTCCCCACAAAGCCGTCCACAGCCGGGATGGCCGTCTGCCAGCCGCCGGTGTCATCCGCTTCAAAGGCGGATACCTTCGCGGTGTTTCCGTCGGCGTGAACCACAATCAGCTGTCCGGCGCCGATGTCCTCCGCCGCCACGCCCGCCTGCGTCAGGAGATTTGCCAGTTCCTCCGGCAGTTCCGGGGCGGCAGGCGCCGGTGCCTCCGGCGCCGCTTCTTCCGGTTCCGGTTCTGCCGGTGCGGCCTCTTCCGGCTTTTCCGGCGCCTCCCTTTCCGGCTCTTTGACCGGTTCTTCCTGCACAGGCGCTTCCGCCGGGGCCGCCGCCGGTTCCCGGGAGGGCTGTGCACCGCAGGCCGTCAGTGTCAGCGCCAGAAGCAGAATCCATATTCCCCGTTTCATGTCAGCGGATGGTAATCACCGGCCGCTTGGCCGCGTCCAGATAACTCAGCAGCGCCGTCATATCCGCGCCGGCGATTTTGATGTCACCGTAGCCGGAATCGATTTTTCCCGCGCTGCCTACGCCGTCCAGAAACAGGGCGGAGCCGCCGTCGGCCACGGCGCTGCCTGCCGTCCTGCCGTCACCGTTGAAGTCAAAGCAGATACAGGCCACGGAGCGGTTCTTGCTGAATTTGTCGTACATATTCTCCGAGGAAGTCCAGTCCTTGCCGGAAAGTGAACTGCTCTGGAGGGTATTGTAAAAATCGGAGTCGGAGTCGCAGACCCACACATCTCCCGAATGTACCTGAATCTGGGTCAGGTCGGTGGAAAGCGGTTCCACGCTGAATGCAAACAGCAGGTTGTAGGTGCCGGCAGGGGTTTTCCGGTCGCCCTCCTGCTTGCTTTCAGTGATTCCGTTGGCACCGATTCGGGCATTGGCGGTCATCACATCCACCCAGCTGCCCTCCTGCCACTCCTTCAGGGTCAGTACCGCGCTGGAACCGGTGCACTCCACCAGAATTTCCTGCTGGTGCTCCGGAATCTCCTCTTTTACCGCCGGCTCCTCCGGGGGCGTTTCCTCTTCCGGCTCTTCCGCAGGGGTCTGCTCCTCAGCAGGTTCCTGCGCTTCCGGCTTCCCGTCAGGCTCCTCTTCGTCCTCAGGCGCCTCTTCCTCTGCGTCCTTATCCGCCCGGCTTTCGGCAATGGCGCTTACCAGTTCTCCCATGTCATCCAGCAGGCCGCTCTGCCAGACGTACACGCCGGTGCCGCAGAGAATTGCCAGCACCACCAGCACAATCACCAGCGGGAGCCACAGATTTTTCTTCTTCTGCACGGGCACCGGCTGCTGCGGAACCCGGGGCGGGATTTTCCCGTTCCGGGCAGGCTGAGGAACCGGCGGCACAGGGGGCTGTGTCGGAGCAGCAGGCCGTACCGGAACAACGGGCTGCGCCGGAATTACGGGCTGTACCGGCGCCGCAGGCTCTGCCGGGGCGGCGGGTTCAATCAGAACCGTCGGCTCCGCCGTCTGCTCCGGCTCCGCCGGGGCGGCAGGCTCTGTCCTCACCGTGGGCTGCGCCGCCGCTTCCGTCTGCACCGGGGCGGCAGGCTTCGCCGCTTCGGGCTGGGGCGGAATCAGGACGGTTTCCTGATGCGGAGGCGCCGGTTCCTTCTGCACAGCCGGCTCCTGCGGCTGCGGGGGAACGGCTGCCTGCGGCTCCTCCGTCCGTGCGCCGCAATACGGGCAGAATTTGGCTCCGTCCCTGATTTTCTTTCCGCACTGAAAACAAAACACAACAATCAACTCCGTTTTCATCTGTTTTCCGGTAAGGGATGCCCTGCCGCTCCCGCCGCACTGCGGCAGAAGCGGATGGTGTTCCCTCCGCTTCCGTTGGAATGCCGTCACGACATTTTGCCGGCAAATTCCCCTATTTCACCCTGATTATACGAGGGTTTTATCCTTATGTCAAACCGGAAGCGGGGGTTCTGCACCTTTTCTGCGCCAAGGGGTGTGCATTCCGGAAAAGACGGGCAAATTTCACGGAAATCCCCCGGCCGGAGCACCGGATTCTGCGGGTTTGACAGGCGAATTGACTGGAAAGGCAATGGCACACGCTTTTTTGCAGGTTTCTCTTTACAACTGCGCAGTTCTGTGATAAACTGTTTCAGCACGCTGAGCGTGCAGACATCCCGGGGCTTCGTTCTGCGGAGGATTTCACCACTCCCACGGCGCAGTTCACGGGGAATTATTGGAAAGGTGGAAACACAATCATGCTTCGTAAAGATCAAAAGACGGCCGTGATCGAGGCCAACCGCACCCACGAGAGCGACACCGGTTCCCCCGAGGTTCAGGTGGCTATTCTCACCGAGCGCATCAACATCCTCACCGAGCATATGCGCGCCAACCCCCAGGACAAGCACTCCAACCGTGGTCTGCTGAAGATGGTCGGTAAGCGCCGCAGCCTGCTGGACTACCTGCAGAAGAAGGACATCGAGCGCTATCGTGCCCTGATCGCCAAGCTGGGCATCCGTAAGTAAGAGGCAACGAGGGTGACGGAGCAGTTCTCCGTCACCCTTTTCTGCGGATTTCAAGTTATTTCCGCCGGGAGCCGTTGCTTTTTGTGTTTGAAACTGTGCCCGAAGTTCGGACATGCTTTCAAATACGAAAAGGGCTGCTCCCGAGCATCTGAGTAAAGGAGCAATTTTATGTCAACCATTATCACCCATCGACAGTTCCCCGGCTACCACAAGTACGAGATGGATCTGGCCGGCCGTCCCCTGACTCTGGAGGTGGGCAAGCTGGCAGAACTGGCCAACGCCGCCGTCATGGTGGGCTACGGCGATACCCGCGTGCTCTGCTGCGCCACCGCCGCTCCCCGTCCCCGGGACGGTGTGGACTTCTTCCCCCTGAGCGTGGACTTTGAGGAGAAGATGTATTCCGTGGGCCGCATCCCCGGCAGCTTCAACCGCCGGGAGGGCCGTCCCGGCGAGAAGGGCATCCTCACCAGCCGGGTCATTGACCGCCCCATCCGCCCCCTGTTCCCCTACGACTTCCGCAATGACGTGTCCATTATGTGCACTGTCATGTCCGTGGATCACGACTGCTCTCCCGAGATTGCTGCCCTCATCGGCACCTCCGCCGCTCTGGCCATCTCCGACATCCCCTGGAACGGCCCCGTGGGCGCCGTGAAGATGGGTCTGGTGGACGGCCAGCTGGTCATCAACCCCAACAGCGAGCAGCGCAAGGTTTCCGATCTGGACGTCACCGTTGTCTCCACCGGCAAGAAGGTGGTCATGATCGAGGCCGGCGCCAATGAAGTCCCCAACGACAAGATGTTCGAGGCCATTCAGAAGGCCCATGAGGAGAACCAGAAGCAGATCGAGCTGATCAACCGGATGGTTTCCGAGATCGGCAAGCCCAAGTTCGACTATCCCCACGCCGCCTTCGATCAGGCGCTGTTTGACGACATCGTGGCCAACTTCATGGACGAGGCCAAGGCCGCCATGGACACCGACGACAAGAACGTCCGCGAGCAGCGCTGGAACGCCATGATTGAGAAGTGGCACGAGAAGTATCTGGACGATCACCCCGATATGGATCAGTATCTGGAGGAGATCACCTACAAGTTCCAGAAGAAGATCGTCAAGGCGTGGCTGCTCGAAGGCCACCGCGTCGACGGCCGCCAGAAGAACGAGATCCGTCCTCTCGCTGCCGAAGTCGGCGTCCTGCCCCGCGTCCACGGCTCCGGCCTGTTCACCCGCGGCCAGACGCAGGTGCTCTCCGTCTGCACGCTGGACACCCTGTCCGCCTGCCAGAAGCTGGACACCATCTGGGAAGAGACGGAAAAGCGCTATATGCACCACTACAACTTCCCCGGCTACTCTGTGGGTGAGGCCAAGCCCGCCCGTTCCCCCGGCCGCCGGGAAATCGGCCACGGCGCTCTGGCTGAGCGCGCCCTGCTGCCGGTAATTCCCTCCGTGGAGGACTTCCCCTACGCCATCCGCGTGGTATCCGAAGTGGTTTCCTCCAACGGCTCCACCTCTCAGGGCTCCATCTGCGGCTCCACGCTGGCACTGATGGATGCCGGCGTCCCCATCAAGGCGCCGGTGGCCGGCATCTCCTGCGGCCTGATTCAGGACGACAACGGCGGCTTCACCACCTTTATCGATATTCAGGGCGTGGAGGACTTCCACGGCGAAATGGACTTCAAGGTAGCCGGTACCAAGAAGGGCATCACCGCCATCCAGATGGATCTGAAGAACGACGGCCTCACCATGGAGATCATCAAGAACGCGCTGGACATCACCTATGACGCCCGCTGCGAGATTCTGGATCAGATCATGCTGCCCTGCATCTCCGAGCCTCGCAAGGAGGTTTCCAAGTATGCCCCCAAGATGATTGTCATGCACATCAATCCCGACAACATCCGGGACGTCATCGGCAAGGGCGGCTCCGTCATCCAGAAGATTGTGGCCGACACCGGTGCCAAGATCGACATTGACGACGACGGCACCATCCACATTGCCGCGGCGGACGCCTCCGCCTGCGACGCCGCCAAGAAGTGCATCGATGACATTGTGTTCGTCCCCGAAATCGGCAAGCTGTACTACGGCCGCGTGGTGCGTCTCATGACCTTCGGCGCCTTTGTGGAACTGGCTCCCGGCAAGGACGGTCTGGTGCACATCTCCAAGCTGGCCGACCACCGCATTGAGAAGGTGGAGGACGCCTGCAAGATCGGCGACATGATGTGGGTCAAGGTCACGGACATCGACGAAAAGGGCCGCGTGAACCTGAGCCACAAGGACGCCATGCGGGAAATCGCCGCCAAGGAAGCCAACGGTGAGCGGGTCAAGTAACCCCTTGCATTTGTGAACTGCAAAATACGAACTGAAAAAGCGGGACAGGCATCGCCTGTCCCGCTTTTTATATGAATTTGATGCCGAAATCGGTGGTTCAGCTCAATGCGTTGGCAAAGAGAGCGACAATGGAGGCGCCGAAAACCACCGACAAAACGATGCCCACCAGTGCCCAGATCAGGGTAGCCCGCGCCCAGTTCTTCTTGGAGGGGTTCGTCCCGCCGCCGAAGGCCCAGACGAAGATCATAATAATCCCCACAATAGGGATGCAGGTCAGCAGCAGCGTGACAAACCAATCGCCCACGGATACCGGCGCATCTGCGGCCGCAGCAGCTCTCACCGGCGTTTCCACAACGGTTCTTATCGGTGCCTCCACGGTGCTGACCGGTGCTCCCACACCGCCCACCGGCGCGCCT
Source organism: uncultured Dysosmobacter sp. (assembly GCA_934636905.1). Classification (GTDB taxonomy): domain Bacteria; phylum Bacillota; class Clostridia; order Oscillospirales; family Oscillospiraceae; genus Oscillibacter. The sequence continues at coordinate 71,189 of CAKUBJ010000001.1, forward strand.
GCGGCGCTCTGGCTCTTCAGAACCTTCCCGCAGTCGGGACATACATTTGCATCAACAGGAACTTCTTTCCCACAGTTTGGACAATACATATGTGTTTTCCCCCATCTCTATAAAATGATACAGCCGTCCGATGATGGCCATATCTTTGTCATAGAGTATAGTGCCCCGGCAGCGGCCTGTCAAGACAGAAGGGCAATTTTGCGGATTTTCCCTTGACAACGCCGGTATTTTGGCTTTTCTATTCCCCGCAGGCGTGCTATACTGTACCATATTGCAAAATCGCAGGGAGGATGCGCAAGATGTCTGATCTCATTGCCGCCATTGCCACCGGCAGCGCCGCCGCTGCCATCGGCATTGTCCGGGTATCCGGCGAGGGCTGCTTTGCCGCCTGTGACCGGGTGTTCCGCCCCCGGAACGGGAAGCCCTTTGCCCAGCAGCCCTCCCATAAGATGGTGTTCGGCAACATGCTGGACGCCGCCGGGGCTGTCATCGACCAGGGGCTGGCCGTCCGCTTCGGCGGCGGCCACAGCTACACCGGGGAGGATTCTGCCGAATTTCACTGCCACGGCTCCCCCGTGGTGCTCCATACGCTGCTGTCCGCCCTGTTTGCCGCCGGAGCCAGACAGGCAAACGCCGGAGAGTTCACAAGGCGTGCCTTCCTGAACGGGAAGATGGATCTGACGGAGGCGGAAGCCGTCATCGACCTCATTGACGCCCAGTCCGCCGCTGCCGCGAAAAACGCTGCCGCCCAGCTGGAGGGCGGCCTCCGCCGCCGGCTGGAGCCGGTGCAGGAGGCGCTCATTGACATCACCAGCCGGTTTTACGCAGTGGTGGACTATCCGGACGAGGACATTGAGGACATTCGGCCGGAGCAGATCCGCGATGCGCTGCAAACCGCAGAAACCGCCCTGTCCCACCTGCTGGGGACAGCGCAGCGGGGGCGGGTACTGAAAAGCGGCGTCCGCACCGCCATTGTGGGACTGCCCAATGCAGGCAAATCCTCCCTGCTGAATGCCCTGGCGGGCTATGACCGGGCCATCGTCACCGACGTCCCCGGCACCACCCGGGACACGGTGGAGGAAACCGTCACCTGCGGCGGCGTGCTGCTGCGGCTTATCGACACCGCCGGCATCCATGACACCGCCGACGCCGTGGAGCGGCTGGGAGTGGCGCGCAGCCGCAGAGCGGCGGAAACCGCCGATCTTGTGATTGCGGTGGCGGACGGCAGCGGGACACCGCCGGCCGCAGACAGGGAGATTCTCGCCCTTGCCGCCGGGGCACCTCACTGGATTTTTGCCGCCAGCAAGAATGACCTGAATCCTGTGGCCAGAACCGCCGTCCTCTGGGAATGCCCCGACGGCCTGCGGAAGCCGGACGCCGTTGTGTCCTTCAGTTCCGTGACTCCCGGCGGGCTGGATGCCCTGACGGAGGCCATCAGGAACAGCTTCCCCCCTGACGCCCCTGTCGACGCCGGCTCCCTCCTGACCAACGCCCGGCAGGAGTCCGCCGTCCGGCGGAGTCTGGAGGCGGTGCGGCGGGCGCTGTCGGCCCTGGAGGGAGGCCTGACCCCCGACGCAGTGCTCACCGACGCGGAGGAGGCCCTGGAGGCCGTGGGAGAGCTGACAGGCCGCACCGCCAGAGAGGAAATCGTCGGCGCCGTATTCAGCCGCTTCTGCGTCGGAAAATAACCATGCTCCGGAATCCGGAACATGGCTGGCGCGTGAACACGCATTTTCTCCCTGCTGCGCCTGTTTTCGGAATTTCACAGCAATGTGGGGGACACCCGAAAAGGGCGTCCCCCACAGCGTGTCGAAAAAGTCTTTTCGCCCCGCTGAGCCAGTTTTCAGAACTTTATAAAAGTTCTGAAAACTGCAAATTTTAATGGCGCAGGACACCCTTCTTGGGTTATCTCCGCGCCAAGTGCCGCCGCTTTGCGGCGGTTACGCTCCGAAACGCGCCTGCGGGCGCAGTCCCGCGCACACCCTTCCTTACCGCCGCGGAAAACTCACCACTTTATCGACAGTCTCTGGGGGACGCCCGAAAAGGGCGTCCCCCACACCATTTTTTGCTTTATTGAGAGAACGATCCTCAAAGATAGCGGACAAGGTCTTCCACGGGCTTGCGCATAGCGTGAAGCTTGGCGGGGTGGGCGCCCTCCGCCGGATAGCCCAGAGGAAGCATGGCAATCATGTTCAGCCCCGCCATCTCCGGGAAGGCCACCAGCAAGTCCGCCGGACGGAACATCCCCACATAGGTGGTGCCCAGCCCCAGCTCCGCCGCCTGAAGCATCATCTGCGTCACGGCAATGGCGGCGTCGATTTCCCCGTGATCCTTCCCGTCGTGCTCCCGGTGCCAGGACTCGGCGGGATCATAGCCCACGGCGATGACCACCGGGGGATGGAAGTGGCAGCCCATGCAGGCGTCCGCCTTTTCCAGTGCCTCAGGGCTTTGCAGAACGAAGATCCGCTGGGGCTGATTGTTGTGGGCGGTGGGGGCGCTGCGGCCGGCCTCAAGAATCAGATCCAGCTTCTCCCGCTCTACAGGACGGGTATCAAATTTCCGCAGGGAATAGCGTTCCCCGCACAGTTTTTCAAAATCCATACCGGAATCCTCCTTGCTTGTATCGGATGCTGGCTGTATTGTATCACAGTCATGCTCCCGCCGCAATCCTCCGCCGGAAAACTTTTCAGTGCTGGCTCCACAGGCCGTTCTGCTTCAGCATGGCCTCGCACTGTTCCCGGCGGCGGGTATCGTAAAACTCGATATACTTCAGGGCGTAAATATCCGTCACGATATACCGCTCCCGCCCCGGCTGGTAAATGGTGATGAAGTCGTTGCCCACATCGTAGAGGATTCCCTCCCACGACACAGTACCCTGAGTTCCTACTAAAAAGGTGGCCACCACATAGCTGCCTTCGTTCCGGGCCAGCATCCCTTTAATGGAACCTTTATGAGCCTCCTCCACGCTGAGGGGGTTCTGGATCGTCTCTTCCGGCAGATCTGTCCGCATCCCCGGCAGATTGCCCATGGGCATCATCTGCCCGCCGGGCATGGTGACGTATTCCGATCCCTCCGGTGACTGCCAGGAGTGCGCATCACCGGCGCTCCTCGTCTCCGTTTGTCCGCCGCCGCTGATTTCCGCCTGCCAGTCGCCGCCGGGAACGGGGCGGGAGGCGGTGCCTGCCGTGTAAGTATTCTGAAAGCGCTGCATAAAAAACACCTCTCAAGTCCTGTAATAAGCATCCGTGGGATTATAAAAGCAGTGATCCCCGATGCGGGTCTGCCAGTAGCCCACCTCCGAGGGGAACCGGCTCCGGCACTGGGGGCCGAAGGGATTGTAAAACCACAGGGATTCTGCCACATCCGGGATGCGGTTGCCCACAATCGCCCAGTCGGCGATGTCATAGTGAATCTGCTCCGGCTGCATATTATAAATGTTCTGGGGGTTGTAGGCGCCGTTTTCCGTCTCCGAGGCGCACACAAACTGGTAGGGCTGGAAAATAATCCTGCGGATGCTGCCCTGCCCTACCCGGGCGTACTCTCCGCCCCGGGCGTTGACGCGGTTCATCACCACCCCTGCCACCGCCTTCATCCCTGTGTCGCCCTCTCCGCCCGCTTCGCACTGGATCAGCCGCGCCAGCAGCTCCCGATCGGAATAAGCCATGGTTCATCACCCCTTGTGCAATCGATGGATGGCAGTCCTGCCATTGGCATTCTATGCGCCGCCTGCGCCGCAGGTGCGGGAAAGGGCTGCAATTTCTGCGGGGGAAGAGACACGGCTCCGGCGGACAGGCAGCACCTGCCGGGGAAGGGACAAAGATGCCGGAAAGGAACGGCGGCAGGCTTGTGTTCTCCCGGCAATCGGTGGCACAATGGGCGAAGAATAGAGATACAAGGTGAGAACATGAACAAAGACCTGACCCGGGGGCCGGTGATGCGCTCCATGCTGCTGTTTGCGGTGCCCATGATTCTGGGAAACCTTCTGCAGCAGTGCTACAATATTGCGGACACCCTGATTGTGGGGCAGTTTCTGGGAAAGGACGCGCTGGCGGCCGTAGGCTCCTCCTTTACGCTGATGACCTTCCTGACCTCCATCCTGCTGGGACTGTGCATGGGCAGCGGGGCCCTGTTTTCCATCCGGTTCGGACAGCGGGATGAAAAGGGACTCCGGGAGGCGGTACGGGCTTCCTTCGTGCTGATTGCGGCAGCGGCGCTGGTGCTGAATGTGCTGGCCTTTGCCTGCCTGGACGCTCTGAAAGCCTTTCTCCGGGTTCCGGAGGAGGTGTGGCCGCTGATGCGGGCGTATCTGGCGGTGATTTTTTTCGGCATTGCCCTCTATGCGTGGTTCCGGTGCCCGCAGCTGCGGGGCATCGGCGGGAACTTCCACATCCGGCGGGGATGCCTCCGGGAAATCGCAGGCTACTCCGTTTTGACCTGTGTCCAGCAGTCGGTGATGAATCTGGGGATTCTGATGGTGCAGGGGTTGGTGAACAGCTTTGGCTCCACGGTGATGGCGGCGTTTGCGGCGGCGGTGAAAATCGACGCTTTCGCCTATATGCCCGTGCAGGATTTCGGAAACGCCTTTTCCACCTTCATTGCCCAGAACTACGGCGCGGGGAAGGAAGCCCGCATCCGGACGGGTCTGAAGGGCGCGGCTGCGGTGTCCGGGCTGTTTTGTGTGGGGGTGTCGGCGCTGGTGTGGGTGTTTGCCGCCCCGCTGATGACCCTGTTTGTAGAAAAGAGCGAAACCGGCATCATTCTGGAGGGCGTCCGCTACCTGCGCATTGAGGGGGCGTTCTACCTGCGGCATCGGCTGCCTGTTCCTGCTGTACGGCCTGTACCGGGCACTGGCCTATGGGTTGTCGGCGGTGCCGTCCATTGGCGTGACCGGTATCTGGTGGTCGGTGCCCATCGGCTGGGCGCTGGCGGACATTACGGGGATTCTCTATTACATCCTCCGCAGAAAGCGGCTGCTGTCGTCATGGGAACCGGAAGCCGCTGCAAATGAGAATAAAAATGCATAAGAAAAAAGGAGCCAAACGGCTCCTTTTTCTTATCTGGTTTCGGATTGCACCAGTTCCTCGTAGGAACGGATGTAGTAGTCGCTGAGCCGCTGAATCTCCGGCTGGTCGGCCTCCTGCGTGATGTCGTACACCCCGGCCACCCGGAAACCCGCCGCCTTGGCGGTGCGGATGGCATACAGGGCGTCCTCAAAGACCACGGTGTCCCGCTTGTTGGACTGAAGCCGCCGCAGAGCCATCTCGTAAATCTCGGCGCTTTCGGATTTGTGATTTCCGGCGTCGGTCGAGGTGACAATCCCCCGGAAATAGCGGTCAATCCCTGCGGTTTTCAGGGCTTTCTCCGTCAGCCGCCGGTGGGTGGCGGTGGCCACATACATCCAGACGCCCTCCATTTTCAGAATGGAGAGGAATTTTTCAAGTCCCGGCTTGGGGCGCACCCGGCTGGAGTAAAACGCCTCCATCCGGATGACAATCTGGTTGATGGCCTCCTCCTGGGACCAGGGCAGGCCGCAGACCTCCCGCAGGTAGGGAACCACCTCACGGTCCGGCATGGTTCGCAGCATCTGCAGCTGCTCCGGTGTCGCGGTGATGCCCGCTTCCTGCAAAAAGGAGGGGCCAAGTTCCCGCCATGTGGGCATGGAGTCCAGCAGGGTGCCGTCCATATCAAAAATTGCGCTTTGTAACCGCATGAAATACCTCAGTTCTGAAAAAATGGATACGGGAAAAATACTTTGGCCTGAGTGCCCGGGGCACATCCATCAGGCCGCAGACTGGCAGGGGATGGTCAGGAGGGGGACCTGTCCCCCTCCCGGGGAATCAGCACAGCTTGGCGCCTGCCGGGATGCTGTCGTCCAGCATGATGAGGTTCAGCTTCTCCTCCCCCTTTTCCGTGTGGACGGCGGAGAGGAGCATCCCGTTGCTTTCCAGCCCCATCATCTTCCGGGGCGGCAGGTTTACAATGGCGGCCAGCGTTTTGCCCACCAGTTCCTCCGGCTCATAGAACTTGTGGATGCCGGAGAGAATCTGCCGGTCGGTGCCGGTGCCGTCGTCCAGCGTGAAGCGCAGCAGCTTCTCGGACTTCTTCACGGCTTCACAGGCCTTCACCTTCACCACCCGGAGGTCAGATTTGCAGAAGGTGTCAAAGTCCACCTTTTCCGTCAGCTGCGGCTCCGTCTCCAGAGGGGGCAGCGCGGCCTTCCGAGCCTCGGCCTCGGCGGCTTCCAGTTCCTCCAGTGCCTTGGCGGCGTCCACCCGGGGGAAGAGGTTCTCGCCCTTGATGACGGCTGCCGTCTCCGGCAGAACGCCCCACAGGTCGGCGGAGTCCCAGGTCTGGGCGGTTTTGTCCGCGCCAATCTGGACGAAGAGTTTTTCCATGCTCTCCGGCATGAAGGGGGTCAGCAGGATGCCGCAGATACGGGTAGCTTCCAACAGGTTATAGAGCACATGAGCCAGCCGGGAGGCGTTGGCCTCCATGTCCTTGGCCAGCGCCCAGGGGGCGTTTTCGTCGATATACTTGTTGGCCCGCTGGATGACCTTGAACACCTCGCTCAGGGCATTGTGGGGGGCGAAGGTATCCATCTCGTGGGCATAGGTCTTCTTCAGACCGGCGGCCATGGCAACCAGCTGGGCGTCATACAGCACAGGGTCTGCGGTATCTCCGTTGGCGGACAGTTCCACGCTGCTGCCCATCCGCACCATGGCGGCCAGCTGCTGCTCGTCGGCAGTGGCGCCGCAGCCGGCAGGCAGGGTGCCGCCGAAGTACTTGTTCACCATGGCGGTGGTGCGGCTCACCAGATTGCCCAGATCGTTGGCCAGATCGGTGTTGATGGTCTGGATCAGCAGTTCATTGGAGAAATTGCCGTCGGAGCCGAAGGGGAAGGTGCGCATCAGGAAGAAGCGCAGGGCGTCCACGCCGAACTTTTCCGCCAGCACATAGGGATCCACCACATTGCCCTTGGACTTGGACATCTTGCCGCCGTCCAGCAGCAGCCAGCCGTGGCCGAAGACGTGCCTGGGCAGGGGTTCCCCAAGGCTCATGAGCATGGCCGGCCAGATGATGGAGTGGAACCGGACGATCTCCTTGCCTACGATGTTGACGCCGGGCCAGTACTTGTGATACTCGTCATAGCGGTCGTTCTCATAGCCCAGTGCGGTGATATAGTTGGTCAGGGCGTCCAGCCAGACGTACACAACGTGCTTGGGGTCGAAGTCCACGGGGATGCCCCAGGTGAAGCTGGTGCGGGAAACGCACAGATCCTCCAGACCGGGGTCGATGAAGTTCTTCACCATCTCGTTGACGCGGCTGCGGGGCTGGAGGAAGTCGGTGTTCACCAGCAGATCCCGGATGCGGTCGGCGTACTTGCTCAGGCGGAAGAAGTAGGCCTCCTCCTCAGCGTCCACCACCGGGCGGCCGCAGTCGGGGCAGCAGCCGTCCTTCAGCTGGCTCTCCGTCCAGAAGGATTCACAGGGGGTGCAGTACTTGCCCTTGTAGGTGCCCTTGTAGATGTCCCCCTTGTCGTACATCTTGCGGAAGATCTTCTGCACGGCGGAAACGTGGTAATCGTCGGTGGTGCGGATGAAGCGGTCATTGGAGATGTTCATCAGCTTCCACAGATCCCGGACGCCCCGGGGGCCTTCCACAATGCGGTCTACGAACTCCTTGGGGGTGATGCCGGCGGCTTCCGCCTTCTGCTCAATCTTCTGGCCGTGCTCATCGGTGCCGGTGAGGAACATGACGTCCTCTCCCTTCAGCCGGTGGTAGCGGGCCAGAGTGTCGGTGGCCACGGTGCAGTAGGTGTGGCCGATGTGCAGCTTGTCAGAGGGGTAGTAGATGGGGGTTGTGATATAAAACGTATCGTGTCCCATGGGTGTTCTCCTTCTCTATCATAAATTTCTCATATCTTTGTATCCATGAAAAAAGCGCCGTCCCCGAGCCATGCTCAAGGACGGCGGATAAGGCCGTGATACCACCTTGCTTCACGCATCCCTCGCAGAATGCGCCTCGGGGTGCACTGGCACCCTGCGCTGTAATGGGCGCACCCAGCGCGGTTGGGCGTCTGCGGACGCTTTGCGCGCGGCTCCGGGATCATGTTCTGCGCTCTGTGCCGCGTCCCTTTTCAGCTGCCGGGACTCTCTGCGGCGGCGGAGGGGCGCGTACTCTTCCCATCCTTGCCTGCTGTTCCTATTTTCGGTCAAATAACAGAAAAATTATACAGCGGGCGGGGATTTTTGTCAAGGAAAACAGCCCGGGATGCTGCCGTCAGACTCAGGACAGCAGCATTTTGTCATTGGCCTCGTCGGAGCCGCTGGCGTGGCTGAACATGGCCAGCAGATCCGGCACCGTCAGCTTCTTCTTGTCCTCACCGGAAACGTCCACCACCACATGGCCGGCATCCATCATAATCAGCCGGTTGCCGTGGGCAATGGCGTCCTTCATGTTGTGGGTAATCATCAGGGTGGTCAGCTGGTTTTCCTGCACAATCTGGTCGGACAGTTCCAGCACCTTGGCGGCGGTTTTGGGATCCAGTGCGGCGGTGTGCTCGTCCAGCAGCAGCAGCTTGGGCTTCTTCAGGGAGGCCATCAGCAGCGTCAGCGCCTGACGCTGTCCGCCGGAGAGAAGTCCCACCTTGGCGGTAAGGCGGTCTTCCAGCCCCAGATCCAGCTTTTTCAGCAGTTCCTTGTAATCCGCCCGCTCCGAAGCGGTGATACCCCACTTCAGCCCCCGGGGCTGTCCCCGGCGGGCGGCCAGTGCCAGATTTTCCTCAATCTGCATGGTGGGCGCCGTGCCCATCATGGGATCCTGAAACACCCGCCCCAGAAGGGCGGCCCGCTTATGCTCCGGCAGCTTGGTAACGTCCTGCCCGTCAATGGTGATGGTGCCGGAGTCCACCTGAAATACGCCGGCAATGGCGTTGAGCATGGTGGACTTGCCGGCGCCGTTGCCGCCGATGACCGTTACGAAGTCGCCGTCCTTCAGCGTTAGATCCAGATGGTTCAGGGCGACCTTGGCGTTGATGGTGTTGGGGTTAAAGGTCTTGCAGATATTCTTCAGTTCAAGCATGGGCGCTGCCTCCCTTCCGGGTGGGAATATGGCTCTTCCAGTAGGGAATTGCCAGGAATACCGCCACGATCAGGGCGGACACCAGCTTCAGGTCGTTGGTGTTCAGACCCAGCTGGAGAACGATTTGCAGAACAATGTAATAGATAACGGCGCCGATGGACACCGCCAGCAGCTTCAGGGCGAAGTTGCTGAACACCTTGCCGAAGGCCACCTCGCCAATGATGACGGCGGCCAGACCGATGACGATGGCGCCCCGGCCCATGTTGACGTCAGAGGAGCCCAGGAACTGCGCCAGCAGGCCGCCGGACACCGCCACCAGCCCGTTGGACACCATCAGCCCCAGCACCACGTTGGCGTTGGTGTTGATGCCCTGCGCCCGGGCCATGTTGGGGTTGGCACCGGTGGCACGGAGGGAGCAGCCCTTTTCCGTGCCGAAAAACCAGTACAGCGCGGCGATCAGCACCGCCGTGAAGAGCAGCAGCAGGGGCAGGGGGTTGTTCAGCGTCAGCTTCAGCACGTAGCGCTGGGACACCAGCAGGTCATACTTGTCCACGCTCACCGCCTGATTCGCCTTGGTGCCCATGATCCGCAGGTTGATGGAATACAGGGACAGCTGCGTGAGGATGCCCGCCAGAATCGCGGGGATGCCGCATTTCGTGTGGAACAGACCGGTGACAAAGCCCGCCAGCATCCCCGCTAGGAATGCGCACAGCAGCGCCAGCCACGCGTTCATGCCTGCCCGGATCAGCATCACCGCCACGGCGCCGCCGGTGGCCAGTGAGCCGTCAACCGTCAGGTCCGCCACATCCAGGATCCGGAACGTGATGTAGACGCCAATGGCCATCAGCCCCCAGATCAGCCCCAGCGCCACGGCGCCAGGCAGCGCGTTGATGAGGGAAGATAGAAAACTCATACCGATTCTCCTTGACGGCGGCAAGGGGAGGGGTCGCCCCCTCCTGCCGCTGTTTGTGTGTTATGAAAGGCGGGGGCGCTCAGCCCTCGATGGCGGTGTAGCCGTCCAGCGGGGTAATGCCCAGTTCCTCGCAGATGGTGGGATTGTACTTGGGGGTGGCGTCGGTGTACTCAATGGGCATGGTGGAGATGTCCGCCTCGCCGGTGAGGATCTTGGCGGCCATCTTGCCGGTGGTCACGCCCAGATCATAGTAGCTGATGGACAGGGTGGCCACGCCGCAGCCGGAGCAGATGCCCTCCTCGCCGCAGATGGCGGGAACCTTGGCGGGCACCAGCACGTTGGCGATGGCCTCGGTGTTGGAGGCGGCCACGTTGTCGGTGGGGATGTAGACCACATCGGCATAGTCGGCGGCGGACTGTGCCACGGAGGTGACATCGTTGGAGTCGGTGAAGGCGAATTCCTTCGTCTCAACGCCCTGATCGGCAAGGTTCTTGGCGACCTCCTCGATCTGATAGCGGGAGTTGGGCTCGGCGGAGCAGAACAGCAGCGCCACCTTCTCCGCCTTGGGGAACCATTCGGTAATCATGGCAGCCTGCTTCGCCAGATCCGCCAGGTCGGAGGTGCCGGAGATGTTGCCGCCCACGGTGCCGTCAAAGTCGTCCAGATCCAGCGCCACGCCGTAGGCGGTGATGGAGGTGCCCAGAATGGGGATATCGGCGGTGGCGGAGGCGGCGGCGGTCAGGGCGGCGGTGGCGTTTGCCATAATCAGATCCACGCCATCGGAGACAAAGCCGTTGACAATGGTGGAGCAGTTGGCGGAATCACCGGAGGCGTTCTTGTTCTCAAACTCCACCTGACCGGGCAGGGCTTCGTTCAGGGCGTCCATAAAGCCCTCAGTGGCGGCGTCCAGCGCCACATGCTGCACCAGCTGGCAGATGCCCACCTTGTAGACGGTGCCCTCGGCGGGGGAATTGTCAGAGCCGGTGGAGGGCGTTTCCGTCTTGGAGCCGCCGCAGGCGGTCATGGACAGCGTCATGGCCGCAGCCAGGACGAGTGCAAGCAGTTTCTTTTTCATAATCCTCTTCTCCTTTGATTTCACGTTCGGATGGGTTGACAGATTCAATCATAAAAACAAGGGCGCCCTGTCCGCGGAACAGAACACCCTTGCATTTAACGGTTGAAAACCTTATGCCTGACAGGACGTCTGTTTCTTTTCCGCGTCAAAAAAGAAGCCCGCAAAAAAGCGTGCGTAGCGGTAATAATAGGTAATCATTCCGTAACGCATGAGAGGCTCCTTTCCGCCGTGTCCGGCCGGTTACTGCTACAAATATAATGCTTTAAACGAGTAGAGTCAACCGTGAATTTCGACAAAATGCGCAGAAAAATCCCACGGAGTTGAAACACTTTGACAAGTCCCCGGTTTTCTGGTACACTTCAGCCACAGGGAATGTGTCCCTACCACTCAGGAAAAGAGGAATGTCCATGAACCATTTCAAACAGATTGCCGCCGCCATGGAGGCGCAGGGGCTGGACGCCATCCTGCTGACCTGCGAGGCCAACCGCTTTTATGCCTCCGGTTTCCACTCCACGGGAACTGACGGAGTGGCGGTGGTAACGCAGAACCGCAACTATTATTTTACCGACAGCCGCTATACCGAGGCTGCCGGACGCCTTGTGCAGGACGCCGAAATCCGGGAAACCAACCGGGAGCACCCCTATGCGGATTTAATCAATGAGGTTATTGAAAAAGAGAAAATCGCCCGCATGGGCTATGAGGACGAGTATCTCACCGCCGCCGCCTATAACCGCTATTCCGCAAAACTCCGCTGCGAACTGGTGCCTGCCACGCAGATGCTCTGGGACCTCCGGGCCGTCAAGGACGCGGAGGAACTGGAATATATGGTGAAGGCCCAGCGCATTGCGGAGCGGGCGCTGGAGGATGTGCTGAAGGAGATCCACCCCGGCGTCAGCGAAAAGGAAATCGCCGCCCGGCTCCAGTACCTCATGCTGCACTACGGCGCGGAGGACAAGTCCTTTGACCCCATTGTGGTTTCCGGCTCCAACGGCAGCCTGCCCCACGGCGTCCCCAGCGAGAAGCTGATTTGTGAGGGAGAGTTTGTCACCATGGACATCGGCTGCAAATTCGGCGGCTATTGCTCCGACATGACCCGCACCGTGGCGGTGGGGTACGCCACCGACGAGATGCGGACGGTGTATGAAACGGTGCTGCAGGCGCAGCTGGCAGGCATTGCCGCCGCAAGGGGGGGCGTTTCCGGCCGGGATGTGGACGCCGCCGCCCGGAAGGTCATCGACGACGCCGGCTTCGGGGCTTACTTCGGCCACAGCTTTGGCCACAGCGTAGGCGTGGAGATTCACGAGAACCCCAACGCCGCCCCCTCCAACACGCAGCCTCTGCCGGCAGGCGCCGTCATCAGCGCGGAGCCGGGCATCTACCTGCCAGGCAGGCTGGGCGTGCGGATTGAGGATGTGGTCATTTTGACGGAAACCGGCTGTAAGGACATCACCCTCGCTCCTAAAAATTTGATTATTTTGAAGTGATTCTTCCAACAGAGTGCGAAAAATGTTAATTTTTCGCACTCTGTTTGTCAATTGTGACGTTGACAAAGCGCGACGCTCATCGTATCATCTATAGCGGAATTATCATCTTGGGAAAGGAATCATTATGGATACAGTATATATCACAGGGCACCGCAACCCGGATACGGACTCCATCGTCTCCGCCATGGCCTACGCCGCGCTGAAAAATGCACTGGGGCAGCGGCAGTACCGCGCCGCCCGACTGGGGCAGATCAGCGACGAAACCCAGGCCGTGCTGAACCGCTTCGGTGCCCAGCCTCCCCAGATCATCAGCAACGTGCGTACCCAGGTGCGGGATCTGGCCTACGACACGCCCCCTACCCTGTCTGCCGCCGCCACCATCAGCCGGGCATGGCAGACCATGCAGGCGGATCGCATCTCCGTAATTCCGGTGGCCAATGAGGACGGTACACTGTACGGAATGCTCTCCGCCGGCGACGTGGCCAATTACGATATGCTGGCGGTGCGCAACGCGGTGGTGGAGAACGTGCCGGTGTACAACCTGCTGTCGGTTCTGGAAGGGCGGGTTCTCAACGAGGGCGCCCAGATCCGGGACGAGGTGTCCGGCGAAGTGACCGTCGCCCTGCCGGCAGGGCGGGAAAACCTGCTGTTCTCCTCTCCGGAGAGCATTGTGGTCTGCGGCGACCAGCCTGACATGATCCGCCGGGCGCTGGAACTGAAGGTTGGCTGCGTCATCGTCTGTCAGGCGGAGGTGCAGCAGGATCTGCTGGATATGGACACGGATACCTGCATCATTTCCACCCCCTTTGACGCTTACCGGGCGGTTCACCTGATCTGCCACGCGCTGCCCATCGAGCGGATCTGCAAGAGCCACGATCTGGTGTGCTTCCATCTGGACGACTACATTGACGACGTGCGCAACACCGTGCTGGAAAGCCGCTTCCGGGCCTACCCCATTCTGGACGAGAACGAGCATGTGGTGGGCACCCTGTCCCGGTTCCACCTGCTGCGTCCCCGGCGGAAACAGGTGATCCTCATGGATCACAACGAAAAGTCCCAGTCCGTGGCAGGGCTGGATCAGGCGGAGATTCTGGAGATTGTGGATCACCACCGTCTGGCGGACATTGAAACCAAGAACCCCATCTATGTCCGCAACGAACCGGTGGGCAGCACCACCACCATCGTGGCGGATATGTATCAGGAAAAGGGGCTGATGCCCACTGCCAAAATGGCAGGCCTGATGGCCGCCGCCATTGTGTCCGACACGGTGATGTTCAAGTCCCCCACCTGCACCCAGCGGGACATCGACATTGCCGGCCGCATGGCACGCATCGCCAACGTGTCTCTGGATGATCTGGGCAAGACCATTTTCTCCGCCGCCTGCGGCGAGGACAAGAGTGCCAAGGCCATTCTGAAGGCCGACTACAAGGAGTTCCACATCGCCGGGCACAATCTGGCAGTGAGCCAGGTGACGTGCATGGATTCCGATCGGCTGATCTCCCGGAAAGAGGAGTTCATGGCGTGTATGCAGGAAGTCCGGAAGAAGCAGGCGCTGGAAACCGTGCTGCTGATGATTACCGACGTGCTGATAGATGGCTCCTACCTGCTGTATGTGGGAGACGAGGACACCATCCGGCAGGCTTTCAACATCGCCGGCGAGAAGAACGCCGTATTCCTGCCGGGCATTCTGAGCCGGAAAAAGCAGGTGATTCCTACACTCTCCGCCCTGTGGGGCTGATTCCCTGCGCATTTTCTCAGATCAACAAACTCCGCCCTTACAGAGGGCGGAGTTTGTTTACCGTATGAAAACCCGTTTCTGCGGCAGACGGAAAAGACGCCCCGTGCGGTGCCACCGCATGGGGCGTCTCAGCGTGTCGAAAAAGTCTTTTCGCCCCGCTGAGCCAGTTTTCAGAACTTTATAAAGTTCTGAAAACTATAGATTTTAATGGCGCAGGACACCCTTCTTGGGTTTCCCGCGCACACCCTTCCTTACCGCCGCGGAAAACTCACCACTTTATCGACAGTCTCAGACGCCGGAGAGGACTTCACTTTGCCCCTGTTTTTATGCGAAACCGGATTTTTTCCAGATATTCTTCTCCGGCTTTCAGAAATATCCGTCCGAAATGGGGCTGGTTTACCGCATCCGGAAACCGCTCCCCCTCCAGACAGATGGCATCGTGAGGGGTATATGTCCGGCCGTCCTTGCCGGGAGCATTGTCCAGAAAATTGCCTGTATAAATGTGGATGTCAGGCAAAGTCGTCTCCACTTCCAGAACCCTGCCTTTGGATGGAACCGTCAATCTGGCGGCCAGCCCCATCTCCCGGCTGCTGCGGACGAAAGACACGTCGTATCCCCGGCTCTGCCGCAGCATGGGATGATCCGCAAAGATCCGCTCACCGATGGGATGCGGGGTCGTAAAGTCGAAGGGAGTCCCCTCTACGGAAAGGATTTGCCCGGTGGGCAACAGTTCCCTGTCTGCCTCCAGGTAAAACCGTCCGTTGACAAACAGTTCCTGATTGTAAATTTTCTCGTCCAGCCCCCCCAGACACCAGTAGGTATGGTTTGTCATGTTGAGGATGGTATCCCGGTCGGAGATTGCATGATGTGTAATCAAAAGGGTGCCTTCGTCTTCCAGACGGTATTCCACTTCCACCTGCAAATTGCCGGGATAGCCGGACTCGCCGTCCGTGCCGTGCAGCCGGAATACGACGCAGTTCTCCCCAACCTCCGTATCCCAGAACCGCCATGCAAATCCGGCGGTGCCGCCATGGGCACTGTTGCGGCCCTCGTTGCATTCCAGCTGATAAGCGGTGCCGCAAATCTCCGCGTGGCCGCCCCGGATCCGGTTGACCACCCGTCCTACGGTGGCACCGTAAAAGTTCCGATTTTCCAGAAAGCTTTCCAGAGAATCGCAGGTCAACACGAGATCCTCCAGTTCTCCGTTCTCTTTTTTAAGCTGTACGGAAAAGATGGCGGCGCCAAAGTTGGTCAGCTGAATCCTCAGCAGGTCACTTTCCATGACGGCCAGCTGCGCTTTCCCGCTTTTTGGCAATAACCGGATCATCTGCTCTTCTCCTGTTCCCGCGCTCAGCTCTGCAGCTGTCTGGCCTTCATCCGCTGCATCAGCTGGTCGAAAGCCACGGCAGCAATCAGAACCAGACCGCTGATTGCCTGCTGCCAGTAGTCGGACACGTTAATCATAATCAGGCCGTTGGACAGCACGCCCATAAGGAGCACGCCGAAAATCACAAAGGACAGCTTGCCCTCACCGCCGCTGATGGAGACACCGCCCAGCACACAGGCCGTGATTACATCCATCTCGTATCCGTCGCCGGACTTGGGCTGGCCGCTGTTGACACGCGCCAGCAGCACGACGCCGGCCAGCGCGGACAAAGCGCTGCAGACGCCGTAGCAGAGATATTTGATCCTTCTGGTATTGATGCCGGAAAGCCGGGATGCCTCCTCGTTGCCGCCGATGCCATAAATGTAAGTACCGTAGCGGGTTTTCTGCAAAAACAGGATTCCCAGAATAAAGACCACGGCCATGAGGATCACAGGCACGGGAACGATTTCAAAAACGGTGCCCTTTCCGAGGAACAAAATGTCGCCGGGGAATCCAAACACCGGGGAACCGTTGGTTACCAGATAGCAGACGCCCCGCAGAGAGGTCATGGATCCCAGCGTGGCAATCAGCGGCGGCAGGTTCAGCTTGCAGATGAGGAATGCGTTGAAGATGCCAACCAGGAAGCCGATCAGCAGGCAGGCCAGCAGCGCCAGGAACCAGGGCACGCCGTTGATCAGCATCAGGCCGCAGAAGACGGTGCCTACGCCTACGACGGAGCCGACAGACAAATCAATGCCGCCGGTAATGAGAACCATGGTCATGCCCACGGCGATGATTCCGTTGATGGCCACCTGACGCAGGATGTTGATGATGTTATTGATGCCGATAAAAGAACTGTTTTTCGCAGTGAAGAAGATACACAACAGGATTAAGATAATTACGATACCGAACTTGCCAAAAAAGTCGGCCGCATTGAATTTCTGCTTTTTCATCCGTTTTCGCCCTCTCTCTCATTACATACCGGAAGCGATGCGCAGAACCTCTTCCTGGCTGAATTCCTCTTTCTGAAGTTCGCCCTGGACGGATCCCTCGTGCATAACCAGGACACGGTCGGACATTCCCAGCAGTTCCGGCATCTCGGAGGAGATCATGATGATGCTCTTTCCCTCCTGGGTCAGCCGGTGCATCAGAGAATAGATTTCCTGCTTGGCACCTACATCGATGCCGCGGGTGGGTTCGTCAAAAATCAGAATGTCACAGTTTGTCAGCAGCCACTTGGCAAGAACCACCTTCTGCTGATTGCCGCCGGAGAGGAACTTGACTTTCTGCTCTACATGGGGAGTCTTGATAAACAGTTCCTTCCGCTTTTCCTCCGTCAGTTCCTTTTGCTTTTTCCGGTCAACAAAAAGCCCTGCATTCATCTTATCCAGAATGGAAAAGGTGGCATTTTCCCGGACACTCATCCCCAGAATCAGCCCCTGCCCCTTGCGATCCTCCGTCAACAGGGCGATGCCGTTTGCAATGGCATCTTTGGGCTGCTGAATTTTCACCGGCTTGCCCTTGATTGTGACGGTGCCGCTGTGAATGCAGTCTGCACCGAAAATGGCACGGGCCGTCTCCGTCCGCCCGGCGCCTACCAGCCCGCCCAGACCGAGAATCTCGCCTTTCCGCAGTTCAAAGGACACGTTTTTAATCTTGTCGGTAGTCAGGCCGTCAACCTTCAGAACCACCTCTTTGCCGGGGCCTGCGCCGCCAATGAAGTCCTCCCCCAGTTCCCGGCCTACCATGTCGGCAATCAGCTGATGACGGTCCGTGTCCTGAATGCGCTTTGTGGAGATGTACCGGCCGTCCCGCATCACGGTTACACGGTCACAGATTTCAAAAATTTCATCCATGCGGTGAGAGATATAGACGATGGTAACGCCTTTGGCCTTCAGCTTGCGGATGATGCCGAACATGGCCTCGATTTCCCGGTTGCTGAGGGGTGCCGACGGCTCATCCATAATCAGGATTTTGGTATCATGGGAAATTGCCTTCAGGATTTCCGTAATCTGGGAATAGGCTACGCCCAGATCCTTGATCCGCGCTTTCGGATCCACGTCAATGTCCATTTCCCGGGCCAGATCGACCGTACGCCGCTGCATCTCCGCTTTATTTAAAAAGATTCCGTTTTGCAGTTCTCTGCCGAAAAATACATTCTCAGCCACACTGAGAAACGGAACCAAATTAAATTCCTGATAAATTGTCGTAATGCCTAAATCCATTGCCTGTTTCGGGGTAAAACTCTCGTAAGTCTTTCCTTCCCACTCGATGGTGCCGCTGGTGGGGGTATACGCACCTGTCAGAATCTTGATGAGCGTGGATTTTCCTGCGCCGTTTTCGCCGCAGATTGCATGGACTTCTCCCTTCTCAAACTCCATGGAAACATCGTCCAATGCTAAAACACCAGGAAAGCGTTTTGTGATATGCTGAACCTTCAATAATGTTTCGGCCATACTTTCCTCCTTGTCCGGCCATCCGCGGGCGGTTGATTTTGGGCGCGGGCGCGGGAAGCCCCCGCGCCCGCGGGTTCATGGTGTGGGAATGCGCTTCTGCCAGACGGAGACTCAGCCCATTACGCCGGGCTGCCAGTTGGGTTTGAAAGTAAAGTAGTCATTGGTGCCCTCGGCGCCGTTGACCAGAATGTCATAGGCCATCTTGCAGCTGTTATAGCCGGATCCGGGAGGATCGATATCCACGGACTGGCGGATTGCGCAGTTCTCGTCGGCAATGTAGGAGGCAATCTGGCTGGTGTTGTCACCGCCGCCGATGTAGAAATCCTCGCTGTACAGACCCAGATTCTGAACGGCCTGCCATGCACCGATTGCCATCTGGTCATTGACGCAGGCAATTACCTTGATGCCCGGGTGCGCCGTCAGGGCGGTTTCGGCTACGTTCATGCCCTCTTCGGTGGATTCGGCCTTCTGACGATAAACGATCTCGGCATTGGGGCACAGCTCTTTGATGGTGGCTTCCATACCGTCGCCCCGGGCCTTGACCTGCTCCTGATGATCCAGAGTAATCAGGCAGACTTCCACCTTCGCTTCGTCAGCCAGATACTTGTTGATCCAGTCGGCGGCGGCGGTGCCCAGTTCCACGCCATACTGATAGTCATCCACAATGGAGTTGCCGTTGGCGCCGGTTACTTCCTGCGCCTGACCGATGACGGGGATCCCCTGAGCGTTGCACTGCTCAATCAGATCCTTCAGGGAGTTGACATCCACAGGGCAGATCACAAAGGCGTCCACGCCCTTTGCCATGTAGTTTTCCATCTGGGAATACTGCTCGGCTGCATCGTAATTGCAGCCCATGAACTCAAATTTGATGCCGTTTTCGTCGCAGAACTGCTGGCAGCCATGGGCAACGTTGATAAAGTACTCATTGTCGGTGGTGGCAGTCAGGTAAACCATGGACTCCACTTTCTTTGTCTCCTGAGCAGGAGCCTCACCGTTGGGGGTATTTGCGGGTTCTTCGGTCTTTCCTCCGCCGCAGGCAGCAAGACTGCATACCATCAGCAGAGACAGAATCAGGGACAGCGCTTTTTTCATGTTGTCTTCCTCCTTAGAACTCAGAATAAATATGGTCAATGCACATTATGCACAGAACCCGGATAAAAGGGACGCTCAGGGGACAAGCACTACCTTCAAAATGCCCGGCTCTCCGGCGTGGAGCCGGTCGAACCACTCCTGACCGTCCTTCAGGGGAACGACTTTGCTGAGGCAGTCATCCACGCTGACTTTGCCGGAAGCCAGCAGCGCCAGAGCGCTTTCATACTCTGCAAAGGTTCCGTAGCGCCCTATCCACTTGATTTCGCTGTTGACCAGCGTCTGAAGCGGAGCCTCCACAAAGGGAGAGAGATTGCCGATCTGGATAAGGGTGCCGGTTCTCTTCAGGCAGCGGAACCCGTTGGTGATGGTGGCCTTGACGCCGGCGGTATCAATGGCGAAGTCTGCGCCGATGCCGCCGGTCAGCCGGTGGATGACGGCAGGCACATCCTCCCGGCCGTCTACAATGTGATCGGCACCGTTTTTCCGCGCCATTTCCTTTTTGAATTCGTCCATCTCCACCACGATGACCTTGCCGCAGCCTGTGGCCTTCAGGACTTTCAGCCCCATAAGCCCCATTACGCCGGCACCGAACACCACGGCGGTCTGATTGACCTTGATGTCTACGCCGTTTACCGCGTGCACCATAATGGCCAGAGGCTCAATCAGGGCGGCGGTTTCAAAAGAAATGTTATCCGGCATGGGATAGCAGATGTACTCCGGCACCGTCAGATATTCGGCCATGGCGCCGTCAAGATGCTGGGTGTCGGTTCTGATTCCGTAGCAGCAGCCATTGGTGCACATATTCTCCAATCCGTTGCGGCAATAGTAGCACTCTCCGCAGTATTTCACGGAATTGAATACCACCCGGTCACCCGTCCGGAATCTGGTCACCCCGGGGCCTACCTTGCTGACGACGCCGGAGGCCTCGTGGCCGATAATGAGTTCCGGCTGGCGGCGGCCTGAAGATCCGTCATAGCCGTGAACGTCGCTGTTGCAGATGGCGCAGGCTTTGATGTTGATCTGCAGTTCGCCTGCTCCCGGCTCCGGCGCAGGTACGTCGGTGTAGGTGAATTTTCCAACCTCGGTCAGCAACAATGCTTTCATGTTTCATACCTGCCTTATCCCTTGAATTTGTAAGAGGGTCTTCCGGTTACCCCGGGTCTGATTCTGAATACACCGCCGGCCAACGGATATTGGGTCAGATCCGTTCCCAGACTGGCTGTGGTGATGTAGAGTTCGTCGAGTTTTTCACCGCCGAAGCAGCAGGAGGTGACATTCAGCGCCGGCAGTTCCACAAAGTCCAGCTGTGCACCGGTTTTCGGATCGTACTTCGCCACTCCGCAGCCGCCCCACAGCGCCAGCCACAGGTTCCCCTCATCGTCGATGGTCAGGCCGTCGGGGATTCCCTTTTCCTTTGGGATCTCCACGCAGACGCGGCCGTTGGACAGCTGGTTTTTTTCCATGTCGTAGTCAAATTCCTGCACGCAGAACTTCTGAGTATCCACGAAATAGAACTTTTTGGTATCGGCGCTCCAGGCAAGGCCGTTGCCCTGTATGACGCCCGTCAGCATGGTCTTGACCTGCAGATCCGCATCCATGCAGTACAGCGCACTGTCGGGGCCGGCTTCCCCGTAGCCGGTGTCGAGGCTGGTGGGCATGGTGCCGCCCCAGACCCGGCCGGCGGGATCTACCTTGCCGTCGTTGAACCGGCCGTCTTCCCGGCCGGGTTCCGGGTCTGCCACCTGACGGGCGGGCTTTCCGTCGAAATCCGCGAAGTAGTAACCGTCCTGCAGGCCGGCCACCACGCCGCCCCGTTCCCGCAGCACTGCGAATCCGAGGCTCTGGTCAAATTCGATGGTGCCCTCGATCTCCTTGCCGTTCCAGCAGTGCATTTTCCGGCCGAGAATATCAATGAAATAGAGTTTTCCGGTATCGCTGTCCCACACGGGGCCTTCCCCAATGATGCATTTGCTGTCAACCACAAGTTCCGGCTTTTTCATGGAAGTTCCTCCTCTCAGCCGATGTACAGGCCGCCGGTGATCCGCAGGTTTGAGCCGGTAACCTGTGAGGCATAATCGCTCAGCAGGTAAATGGTTCCGGGAACATGATCCGCCACTTCCTGCATACGCCCCATGGGCATGAAGGGTCTGGCAAACTCCCGGAGTTCCTTCTCGCTCATCCCCTGAGAAGCCCGCAGAGTCAGCTCCCCTTCCGTAGGCACCCAGCCCATGGTTACGAAGTTGCAGCGAATCTGATCCGCCGCATAGTGATGGGCGATGTGCTCACTGAGGGTAAACAGCGCGCCCTTGGAACAGGCGTAAACGGAGCGATCCTTATCGCCGCACCAGGCGTGGGGCGAGCCATACATGACAATGGAACCGCCGCCGCCCTTTTTCATATGGCGGATGGCGTTCTGGGCGCAGAAGTACGCCGCCCGGATATTAACGGCAAAGGTATCGTCAAACAGTTCCGGGGTACTATCCAGAAAATCGCAGGAAGGCAGCAGCCCCGCGTAGTTTACAAAGCCGGTTACCTTGCCGAATTTTGCCGCCGCCTCGTCAAACAGCTTGGCGCAGTCCGCTGCGTCGTGGAGATCCGTATGGACGAAGAGCCCCTCCTGCCCCGTGGCCTGTACCTCTTTCAGGATCTGCTTTGCGGCAGCCGCGTCCCGGCCGCCGATAACCACGTTGGCGCCCTGCCGGGCACTTTCCAGAATGATCCCCTTGCCGATGCCCTTGGTGCCTCCGGACACCACGATGACTTTCCCTTTCAAAATTTGCTCCATAAACCCTCCCGGCCGTCAGGCCTCTTTCCATATACGTCTGGTGTTTTCCACGGCCTTCCGGATTCCTTCCATTCCGCCGAAGCTGGCCTCCTCGATGCAGAGCCACTTGTCCCAGCCCTGTTCTTTCAGATAGTGGAAGCATTCCCGGTTGGGTGTCACACCGGTTCCGATCAGCACCGGGGAGAATTCCCCGTGCCGCGCCATATCCGTCACATGAATCGTCTCCACTTTCGGGAGGATCTTTTTGAGAATTTCCAGCGGATCGCCGCCGTAAGCATCAATGTTGCCGGTATCAAAGTTCACGCCTACGCTGGTGTCCCAGATGCCGTCCAGAATCTCCAGAAAAATCTCCGGCGGATAACTGAAATCCACATAGTCCCAGGCGCCGGGCTTGGAATGATCCTCATAGAGCATCTGGATGCCGAAGCGGTCGGCTGCGTCCGCGCTGCGGCGGATGCCGTCAATGGCCCAGCGGACGCCGTCCTTCCGGCCTGTTTCCGGGTGCGCCTGTCCGGCCAGAACCCGTAAGTACCGGATGCCCAATTGAGAGCACAGGGCCAGATCGCTCTTGAAATATTGCAGTTCTCTCTCCCGCTGCAGCTTGTCGGGATGGGTGAAATCCGGATAGGTGGTTGACATGACAATGGGGATACCGCTCTCTTCCAGCATATTCCGGAATTCCCGGATATAAGCGGCGGTATGGTACTTGATAAACATCATGCTGACATCCACGCCGTCCAGCCCCAACGATGGAGCCGACCGGATCCAGTCATTGACGCTCATTCTCCCCTCGTTGATCTCTGTGAAAAGAGATACCGGTAAGCAGCTTACTTTCATCTTACAGTCCTCCGCCTCCTTTAATGCCTGCCCTTCAATTTCGAAAATCGATTTTTCTAATATGATTATACGGCCGCATTTTTCAGAAATCAATATTTTTTATCAAAATGCAGGATTTTCTACATTTTATCTGATTATATTTGTGCATAACTGTTGAATCATCCAAAGTTTTTCTCTATTTTTCGCGAAAATCAATTCGCGAATCGTTATTTTTCTTCGCACACAGCACCTAATTCTTAGAATATGCTTTCGGAAGACAAAAATCACAGGGTTTTCAGAAAAACGGAAACTTGCTTTTTCCCGTGTTGACTTCTCCCGGGTGATGGAGATATAATTTAACTCAAATAACAGAGTGAGTACGAATCGTTTTTTATATGACTCAGGAGGGGGCTTTTTGTGGCGGTCATTAAGGATGTAGCCAATCTTGCAGGTGTTTCCATCAGCACGGTATCCAAATACTTCAATAATCCTAATGGGCTTTCGGAACCTTACCACAGCAAAGTCGCCGCAGCCGTGGAAGAACTGAATTTCAAGCCAAACGCAATTGCGCGGGGACTGCGGACAAAACGAACCAACACCATCGCGCTGATTGTTCCGGACATTACCAACACATTCTACGTCGAAGTCTACGACAGCGTCCGTCTGGCAGCCATTTCGCAGGGCTATATGACGCAGCTGTATACCACAGAGGAAAACTTCAATATGCTGAACGAACTGGTCAATCAGCTGTCCTCTTCCAAAATCGACGGCATGATCCTCTGCTTTCTGGATGAGGACGACACCATCACCCTGCTGGATCGAACGCAGGCGACCGTTCCGGTGGCTCTGCTGAGCTGGGACTCCGATACCAAGTTCAACTCTGCGGTTCTGGATCTGACCAAAACCATGTATCAGGCCACCTCCTATCTGATTCAGCAGGGGCATTCCAAAATCGCATATGTAAACGGCCGCGCCGGCAGCCGCATTTCCTTCCAGAAGAAAGGGGGCTACCTGAAGGCCATGGCGGGAGCCGGCCTCACAGTCCCTGAAAACTATATATACAGCGGCAATTATTCTTACAGAACCGGCTATCAGGCGGCCAAGCAGTTCATGCAGTACCCGGATCCTCCCACCGCCATTGTGGCGGCCAACGACATCATTGCCATCGGCTGCTGCAAGTACCTGCATCTCAACGGCTACCGCATTCCCAATGACGTGTCTGTGGTGGGCATGGACGGCATTCAGCTGGCCAAGATCTATGACCCCTCCATCACGACTATGGCGACTCCCATTTCCGCCATGGGTTCCGAAGCCGTCAATCTGCTGATTAACAAAATCAACCACCCCACCTCCAAAAACCGGCAGATCCTGTTTGAGTCAAAGTTGACCGTCGGCCGCAGTACCGATGAAAATGCCCCTTTGTATCTGGAGTTTTGAAGAGGCGTGCCTGCTGCGGAAAAATGTCAAAATACGCCGAAAAGAGATGGAGAAGTGCCATTTGGACACTTCTCCATCTCTTTATCTTACCATCGATTAACAAGGGCAGACACGGTTTTGACGGGCAGAAATGCCCCTATACCGCGTCAAGCCCCTTGAGAATACGGCAGTATTCCCTGCGGGTCTTTCCTTGTCTGGTCACATTTCTGCTCCGGCAAAACTGCAAAGCACCTGCCAGCGATGAATTTACAAGTGATTTTTGGCTTTTGAGGCGCAGGCGGGCTGGCGCCCGCCAAGACGAAAAGGGCAAAAAGCGCCGGAAAGACACGCTGGCAGGCGTATTTGCCCTTGTCAATCGATGGTATAATCGATTTTGCCCATCCGCTGCATTGGGCGACCGGCAAGGAGGGTACCTGACCCCAAAGGGGATCTTCCGGTGTGTTTCTCCGGTTTAGCCGTTTTGAGCCGTCTGGTTCTTTTCTGCCTGCATGAAGCCGTGCATCAGGCTGGTCAGGTGGTCTTCCAGTGTGGAAGACGCTTCCTTTACATCTTTTGCCCGGATCGCCGTATAGATATGCTGGTGCTCCGACTGAAGCTGCTTCAGGCTTCCGGCATCCGTCAGTGCCGAAACCATAAACCAGTTTCGGATGTTGCACTGCTCCCACAGCTTCAAAAGCACCTGATTGCCTGTCGCCTCAATGATGGCCCGGTGAAAGTCCGTATCGCATTTCGTAAAAGCGCGCAAATCCCCCTGGCTGGCGCAGACATCCATTTCGTCCAGAACTTCCCGCAGATAGGCGCACAGCTTTTCCATATGAGCGTCATCCAGCATGGTGATGGAATCCCGAATGCTCTTGGATTCCAGACAGATGCGGACGCTGTAATTATCCCGGATGTCTTTCTCCGTCATCGACCGGACGCGGGAACCCTTGAAGGGAATCGTCTCAACCAGACCCACGGCTTCCAGATCCCGGATTGCTTCCCGAACCGGCCCCTGAGAGACATCCAGTTCCTTTGCCCAGAAGGTTTCGATGATTCTGTCCCCCGGCTTCAGCTGCCCTGCAAAAATCGCTTCCCGAATCGCATTCCGGACTTCCTCTCGAAAAACCTTGCGATGGGAAGTTTCCATTACTTCTTTGTCCATGATTTCCTCCCAAAAGAAACCTGCTGCTGAGTTTTGCCATTGAACGAAAAAGAGCAAAAGCGCGGTTAAGCCGCGCCGGCAGGTGTATTTTCCTGTGTCAATCGCCGGGACGGCTGATGATAAAATCAAACCGGGCGCTTAGACCAGAGGATGCGGCAGAGGCTTTCCCTGCGGCAAGATGAAGCGGCGCGGCGTACGCCAAAGACCGGCTCACCGTAGGCTGTCAGGATTACGGGACAGCGGGTGCAAAAGGCAGGAAGCAGCGGTGTTTCGGGATGTCCGGTCTGTGATTGCAATATACAGAATATAGTTTATTATAATGATCTTCGCTTGTGAAGTCAAACCCCCACTTGGATTTCCACGTTCTTTACAAACCGCGCGCCGCATTTTTGTTTAATATTATCGTTTATAGATTATTGATAATTTATAATTAGAGTGTTAAGATATTAACATCCTAACATGGCAGGCGGCCTGCCTGCTTCTGATTTCAAATATGGAGGTGCCGTTCGTTATGATCGACAAGAAAACCGGTCTTTGGATCTATAACAAGATGAACGAGATCCGGGACTTCGAGGAGACGGCGTGGACACTGTTCACGGAGAACAAACTGCGGGGCTCTGTTCACCTGTACACCGGCGAGGAGGCCGTGGCCGCCTCTGTCTGCGCCCAGCTGACGGATGAGGATCTGATTGCATCCACCCACCGTGGCCACGGCCACTGCATTGCCAAGGGCGCCGAACTGGATCGCGCACTGGCAGAACTGATGGGCAAGGCCACCGGCTACTGCAAGGGCCGCAGCGGCTCCATGCACATCGCCGATTTCACCAAGGGCAATCTGGGCGCCAACGCCATCGTGGGCGGCGGCATCCCCATCGCCACCGGCGGCGCTCTGGCTCTGAAGATGCAGAACAAGCCCAATGTGGCGGTGGCCTTCTTCGGCGACGGCGCCTCCAACCAGGGAACCTTCCACGAGTCCATCAACATGGCCGCCGTCTGGAAGCTGCCCTGCATCTATGTTGTGGAGAACAACCAGTTCGGCATGACCGTGCCCGTGTGGCAGTCCACCTCCGTGAAGGACATCTCCGTCCGCGGTGCCGCCTATGGCATCCCCGGCGAGACGGTGGACGGCAACGACGTGGTGGCCGTGTACGATGCCTTTGCCCGGGCCAAGGAGCGTGCGCTGAAGGGCGAAGGCCCTTCCATCATCGAGTGCAAGACCTATCGCTGGCGCGGTCACTGGACCGGCGACCCGGAGGTGTACCGCACCCGCGAGGAAGTGGAGGACTGGAAGAAAAACAAGGATCCCATCAAGCTTTTCCGGGAGTATCTGATCCGACACAAGCTGGCTACCAAGAAGGAGTTGGACGAGATCGACGCGGCGGCCGCCGAAAAGATGGCCAAGGCCGTGGAATTTGCCGTGAACAGCCCGGAGCCTGATCCGGCCCATGTTCTGGACGATGTGTTCTATGAAGGTTAAGGGGGTACGAAATCATGGCTAATATGACTTACGCACAGGCGGTCCGCAAGGTTATTCAGGAAGAAATGCGGCGGGACGAAAAGGTCTTCGTCATGGGCGAGGACGTGGAAAAGCTGGGCGGTGTATTTGGTACCACCCGTGACCTGTACAAGGAGTTCGGCACGGATCGAATCCGCAACACTCCTATTTCCGAATCCGCCATCGTCGGCGCCGCAGTGGGCGCTGCATCCGCCGGTATGCGCCCCATCGCGGAACTGATGTACTGGGACTTCGCCTTTGTGGCGGCCGACCAGATTTTCAACCAGATGGCAAAGACCCGCTATGTCTTCGGCGGCAACGCCAAGCTGCCCATTGTGCTGCGCAGCCAGCAGGGCACCGGCCGCGGCAACGCAGCCACCCACTCCCAGTCTCTGGAAACCATTTTCATGCATATTCCCGGCCTGAAGGTGGCCTGCCCCTCCACCCCTGCAGAGGCTGCCGGCCTGCTGCGTACCGCCATCCGTGACGACAACCCCGTCTGCTTCTTTGAGCACAAGGCGCTGTACGCCACCAAGGGTGAGGTTCCCGACGATCCCGATTTCATGATCCCCTTCGGCAAGGCCGATATCAAGCGGGAAGGCTCCGATGTCACCATCGTCACCAACCTGCTGTATGTCAGCCGGGCGCTGGAGGCTGCCGAAGAACTGGCCAAGGAGGGCATCTCCGCCGAGGTCATCGATCCCCGGACGCTGGTTCCCTTCGACTATGACACCGTGACGGAGAGCGTGAAGAAGACCGGCCGCATGGTGGTGGTGCACGAGGCTCACCAGAACTGCGGCTGGGGCGCCCAAGTCATCGCCGAGGTTGGCAAGCGCGCATTCCGCTATCTGGACGCCGCCCCCATCCATCTGGGTGCCAAGGCCTGCCCGCTGCCCTTCAACCCCGGTCTTGAAGCTGCCGTTATCCCCAGCGTGAAGGAGATTGTGGACGCCTGCAAGACCGTCATGTATCGCTGAGAGAAAGGAGCTTTTTCACCATGGCTTCTATCGTAATTATGCCCAAGCAGGGCCTGATGATGACCGAAGGCACCATCACCAAATGGCTGGTGAAAGAGGGGGAGCCGGTCACCGCAGGCAAGCCCCTGTTTGAGATGGAGACGGATAAGCTGACCATCACCATGGATGCCGAGGCTTCCGGTACTCTGCTGAAAATTATTCACCCCGAGGGGGACGTTGTGCCCATTACCCAGCCCATTGCCGTTATCGGTACACCCGGTGAGGACATCTCCGGCCTGCTGGGCGGGGAGGCTCCCGCAGCTCCCGCTCCCGCTGCCGAGGCGCCTGCTGCAGCCCCTGCAGAACTGCCTGCCTCTGCCTCTCTGGTGATCATGCCCAAGCAGGGTCTGATGATGACCGAGGGCACCATTCTCAAGTGGCTGGTGAAAGAGGGTGAGCAGGTTACCGCAGGCAAGCCTCTGTTTGAAATGGAGACGGATAAGCTGACCATCACCATGGATGCTGAGGTTTCCGGCACCCTGCTGAAGATCCTGCATCCCGAGGGGGACGTGGTGCCCATCACAGAACCCATCGCCATCGTCGGCGAGGCAGGGACGGATGTGTCCGGCTTCACCGCCGGCGGCGCGCCTGCCGCTCCTGCCGCAGCCTCCGCTGCCACGCCTGCTGCTGCGGCGCCCGCCGCGCCGGCTGCCGCTCCCGTCCGGGATGCCAACGCCAGAATCTGGGCATCTCCCCGTGCCCGTCTGCACGCGGAGGAAAATGCTGTGGATCTGGCCTGTGTCCCCGCCACCGGCCCTGACGATTTTATCATCGACCGGGATGTGCTGGGCTACATTGCCAACAAGCCTGCCGTGACGCCGCTGGCTGCCAATATCGCCAAAGCCCAGGGCGTTGACCTGTCCGGCGTCACCGGAACCGGCGCAAACGGGAAAATCACCACGGCCGACCTGCCCGGCGCCGCTCCCGCAGCGCCTCCTGCGGCGCCTGCCGCACCGGCTGCTGCCGCACCTGCCGCCGCACCTGCGGGTCAGCTGACCCGGGGCACCCATACCGAGAAGATGAGCGGTATGCGCAAGGCCATCAGCCGCAATATGCTGGCCAGCAAGACCACCAACGCCCAGACCAATCACCGGATGGTGGTGGACATGACCGCCGCCATCGCCCTGCGGAAGCAGTACAAGGATCTGGGCATCAAGATCTCCTACAACGACATCATCGTCCGCGCCTGCGCCAGGGCGCTGACGGATATGCCCATTGTCAACGCCTCCGTGGACGGCGACAGCATCCTCTATCACGATTATGTCAACGTGGGCACCGCCGTGTCTGTTCCCGGCGGCCTGATTGTCCCCGTTATCAAGGATGCCGACATCGTGGGCCTCTCCGGCATTGCGGAGCAGTCCGCCGCCCTTATTGAGAAGGCCCGTGACGGCAAACTCACCGACGCGGACTATCACGGCGGCACCTTCACCGTGTCCTCTCTGGGTATGTTCGATCTGGATGACTTCGTGGCCATCATCAATCCTCCCGAATCCGCCATTCTGGCGGTGGGCAAGATTGCCAAGACCCCTGTGGTTGTTACCAACAGCGAGGGCGAGGACGAAATCGTCATCAAGTCCATGTGCGCACTGTGCCTGAGTTACGATCACCGCATCATCGACGGTGCGGAGGCTGCCAAGTTCCTGCAGAAGGTAAAGCAGTACCTCCAGAACCCGGTGCTGCTGATTTAAGGAGGGGCGCGCTATGCAGAAATTTGATGCTGTTGTCGTGGGCGGCGGCCCCGGCGGCTATGCCTGCGCCATCCGTCTGGCTCAGAACGGCCTGAAGGCCGCTCTGGTGGAGATGGATACGCTGGGCGGCACCTGCCTGAACCGGGGCTGCATCCCCACCAAAACCCTGCTTCACTCCTCCGACGTGTATTACGATGCCACCCACGGGGAAGCCTGCGGCATCACCGCCGGAAATGTCACCTTTGATTACGCCAGGATCATTGAGCGGAAAAACGCCGTCTCCAAACAGCTTTCCAACGGCATTGCCTTTCTGGAAAAGAGCCACGGCGTCACCGTATTCAAGGCAAAGGCCACGCTGAAGGATCGCAGCACCGTGGAACTGGACAACGGGGAAACGCTGACGTGTGACCATCTCATTGTGGCCACCGGCTCCGAGCCTGCCCGTATCCCCATCCCCGGCGTGGATCTGCCCGGTGTGGTGGATTCCACCGGCCTGCTGAATATGACAACCTGCCCCAAGCACATCATCATTGTAGGCGGCGGCGTCATCGGCATTGAGTTTGCCACCTTCTTCTATCGTCTGGGCGTGAAGGTCACGGTGGTGGAGATGCTGGATCGGGTTCTTGGCCCGCTGGATAAGGACGTCACCGACTTCGTGGAGGCCGAATTGAAGAAGAACGGCGTGGAACTGGTGCTGGGCGTGAAGGTAGAGTCCATCGAGCCGGGGCTGAAGGTGAACTATGCCGCGGTAAAGGACGGCACCAAAGGCACGGCGGAGGGCGACGTGGTACTGATGGCCGGCGGCCGGAAGCCCAACACCCGCGGCATCGGTCTGGACACCATCGGCGTGCAGATGGATCGCAGAGGCTTTGTGGAGATTGACGGCCTGTGCCGCACCAATGTCCCCGGCGTCTGCGCCATCGGCGACATCAACGGCAAGATGCAGCTGGCCCATGTGGCCACCGCACAGGGCACTCTGGTGGCGGATCACATTGCGGGCAAGCCCTGCAAGCAGCTGAATTACAACCGGATTCCCTCCTGCGTCTACTGCAATCCGGAAACCGCCATGGTGGGCCTCACGGAAGAGCAGGCCCGGGCCACCGGAAAAGACGTGGGCACCGGCGTGTTCAATCTCTCCGGCAACGGCAAGGCACTGACCATGGGCGAGAACCACGGGTTTGTGAAGTTCGTCTTTGACAAGGCCACGGAAGAAATTCTGGGCTTCCATGTCATTGGCCCCCGAGCCACGGATCTGGCTGCGGAAGTGGCCGCCGTCATGGAGTGCGAGGGCACCATCTCTGAAATCGGCAGCACCGTCCATCCCCATCCCACCGTCAGCGAGGCGGTGATGGAGGCGGCACACGCCTGCCACGGCAACTCCGTCCACGCCCCCAAGGCCCGTAAATAATGTTCCGTTGACTCTTATCTCTCTTTTCAGCCGCAGGGCGGTGCGCAAAGCGCCGTCCTGCGTGACTGGAAAAGAGGGAAATTCAGATTAAAAGGAGAAATCAATCATGGATGCATTTTCCGCTTCTCTGATGGCTGACAAGAGAGAAATTATCTTTGCTCCCACGGTGTACAAGTTCCAGACCTTCGCCCAGATGGCGGAGGAGTTCAAGCTGGGTGAACGGGACGTGGTGCTGACCAACGAGTTCATCTACACTCCCTTCATGAAAGATCTGAACCTGAAGTGCCAGTATGTATTTCAGGAGAAGTTCGGCGCCGGCGAGCCTTCCGAGGCCATGATCCAGACCATGTACGACGCCATCCCCTACGACAGCTATGACCGCGTCATCGCCGTGGGCGGCGGCGCCATCATGGATCTTTGCAAGCTGCTGGGCTGCAAGCGCCCCGACACCGTGCATAATCTGTATTTCAAGCGCTTCCCCGTCCAGCACGAGAAGGACGTCATCGCCATCCCCACCACCTGCGGCACCGGCTCCGAGTGCACCAACATCTCCGTGGCCATCGTCAAGGATGAGAAGGACGGCGTCCTCACCGGCGGCGAAACCAAGCTGGGTCTGGTGTCTGACGACATCATCCCCAACAAGGTGTGCCTGATTCCCGACCTCATCAAAACCCTGCCCTACAAGCCCTTTGCCTGCTCCGCCATCGACGCGCTGGTGCACGCCACCGAGTCCTTCCTCAGCCCCCACCGCAAGACCATGACCAGCGAACTCTTCTCCGAGAAGGCCATGGACATGATCCTCAAGGGCTTCAAGCTGATTGATGAAAAGGGCAAGGACGCCCGCTTCGAGTATCTGGACGAGTTCGTCACCGCCTCCTTCTACGCCGGCATCGCCTTCCTGAAGGCCGGCTGCGGCCCTGTCCACGGCATGAGCTTCCCTCTGGGCGGCACCTACCATGTGCCCCACGGCGAGAGCAACTATATGCTCTTCGGCGCCATCATGGACTACTATGACGCCCACAATCCCGACGGCGAGATCATGAAGTTCAAGGAACTGGTGGCCCGGATTCTGGGCTGCGAGGTCAAGAACGCCATCCCCGAGATGAACGCCCTGCTGCAGCGCATCCTGCCTCTGCGTCCTCTGCGGGACTGCGGCTTCACCGAGGCCGACTTCAAGATCTTCCCCCAGAGCGTGGAAACCAACCAGCAGCGCCTGATGACCAACGCCTACTATCCCTTTGATCTGGAAAGCGAAGAGGCCATCTACAGAAAGTGCTACTGATTTCCGCTTTCCTCTCAGATATTCCCAAAATAACAGCCGCCTCCGGGATTTTCTCCCGGAGGCGGCTTTCCTTTTCTGCCGGTTGGAGCCGGAAAACCGGAATTTTTCCGCTGAAATTCGGTGGTTTTCTCTTGAAAAAGCATCCGGATTGTGCTATGTTTTTTGTGTATGGAGAAGGGCTTCGGCCGCCTGCCCCAAAGGGAAAGCAATCCCGGCTTTCCGGGTTTTATATAGATATTTTGTGAAAATGGAGGAAACAGATGAAAAAGCGTATTTTCGCATCCCTGCTGGCACTGGTCATGGCCTTCAGCCTGCTGCCTGCCAGCGCGCTGGCAGGAAAAAAACCGGTCACCATTACTGTTCGCGTGTTTGATTTGTCAACCTATGCGGCATACACAGTCGGTACTGATACTGCCGGTGCTGGTAATCCCGGGCAAATTCAGAGTGAGGACTACAAGATCCCTCAGCTTACAAAGTTTGTCGATGCCAGCAAGTTTGGTCGTGTCACCAAGGTTGCCGGTAACTGGTATTTTCCCTCTGGAGATCAGCAGCCCGGTGCGACCGTAAATTGGAGTACTAATAATGGCAATAGTACAATGACCTATTGGGTAGATCGGTATACTCCCGACGGTGGAAGCCCCACTTCCTCTCTGTGGAACTTCACGCTGAAATACGATGCCAATGGCGGTACGGGTGCTCCTGCTGATCAGACTTACGGAACAAATGAAAAATATGTCAAG
Organism: uncultured Dysosmobacter sp.; assembly: GCA_934636905.1. Lineage (GTDB taxonomy): Bacteria > Bacillota > Clostridia > Oscillospirales > Oscillospiraceae > Oscillibacter. The sequence goes on from CAKUBJ010000001.1 coordinate 104,205, forward strand.
AGCTATTCGTTCACCATTCCAACTACAGTTCCCACCCGCAAGGACTATATCTTTAAGGGTTGGAGCGACGGTAAGACGACTTACCAGCCGGGCAATAAGTGCCTCGTATCACAGACTGTAAGTGGTTACAACGGAGGCTCTGTTACAAAGACGCTGTCTGCCGTGTGGGAAGAGGGAACGCCTTCCCAGCCCGTCACGAATCCCAGCATCCGTTTCCAGATCGTTTACACGGATGCGCAGTACGGTGTGGTAAAACTGGGCAAGGTTTCTGAGCCGGTAGAGTTCAAATGCCAGCAAAGTACCTGCAAGGGCGCAAATGAGCTTGACCATAGTATGCAGATCAGCGTCATTAAGAATCAGGGAATTCCCGCAGTGCAGGCAACGCTCACATCCGGTGAAATGGATGGATATGCCTTTGATGGCTGGATGAAAAAGCAGCCCACCACCAGAGTTAGCGTAAATAATACCACATACCCCATGTGGAGTCTGGATAAAACGGGCAACACAGCAATCACGCTGATGGAATCGAATGACCGTGCGGAAATTTTCCTTGTTGCGAAATGCCAGCATTCCCACGACAGCAATGGCTACTGCACTGTGGCGGGTTGCACCCATTCCGATGACTGCTGCCCCAAGAAGCCTTCTGCCCCCAATGTTCCCTCTAAGGACAATCTGACGAACGTGGCTTTCACGATCACATGCGTGAATGAGAACGCCACCCATGACTACAAGAACACTCGCAGTGTCCTCCTGAACGATTGCAGGGATGCCTACAGCATCGAACCGAATGAAGTGCAGTGGGACGATGAAAATAGTGTTTACTATATCAACCTGAAGGTCACAACTGCACCGTATGTGGAGTATTACAGCAAGTATAAGGCGAGTGTCGAGCATACGCTGTACAACAAAGAGCAGACGGAACTCACCTTCCGGCTCCGCTGGAATGCGTCTTCCAAGCTCTGGGAGGAGTTCGAAACGCCTACTCTGGAAGTGACCTGCGAAAGCCAGCCGACCACCACCTACACCGTGACCTTTGACGGCAACGGCCGCGGCGACAAAGTGGCCAACGTGCCCGATTCCATGACCTACACCGGCAGTGAAACCTATCACATTTTCGACCTGCCCGACACAATCCCCGTCCGCAACGGCTATGTGTTCCAGGGCTGGGCGGCTAGCGCCGACGCCAGCAAGGCGTTCTATCAGCCCGGCAAGACCATCACCGTGCAGCAGGGCAACCCTGCCCAGACCCTGTACGCCGTCTGGACGGAGCATGAGCACAAGGATAACGATGGCGACGGCTTCTGCGACGACGACAACGCCTGTATGCATCCCAAGGACAATGAGGGCTGCTGCACCGTGGATGGCTGCACCCATCCCGATACCTGCTGCCCCAAGAAAACCGAGCCTGGCCCCACTCAGCCTGACGAAGACAAGCTCTACGATGCTATCGACAATACTCTGGTGCTCATTCAGTGCGAGACGAAGCCCAATGACCATCAGACTATAGAGTCAAGAATCAGCGCTGTGGACAGCACACGCTCCGGCATTCAGGTCAACTATAGCGGAAACGGAACCGTTGCCACCGTTACAATCACCAATCCCAAGGACTATGCCGCAGTCTATACGGTCAAAAATGTTACCCACAAATATAAGGAAGACGGCAGCCGCCTCACCTTTACTCTTGAGTGGCGTAAGGATGATACGAGTGGTAACTGGGACTGGTATCTGACCAGTGCGTCCCCCCTCGTCAACACCGTCTGCGAGAGCACGCCGGAAGAGTACACCGTCCATTATGACCTCAACGGCGGCAAGGGCGCCAGCGGCGTCAATTATGACGATGTAACCGTTTCCGCCGGTGATAAAATCACCGTCTTGGCCGCTCCCACCAGATCCGGCTACACCTTCAAGGGCTGGAAGGCCGGCAATACCACCTATCAGCCCGGCGATAAGCTGACCGTGAAAGGTGCCATCACCTTCACCGCCCAGTGGAGCAAGGATTCCTCCCATGACGATGACGACTACGACTACACCCTGCGGTACGTCACCAACGGCGGCAAGGCCATCTCCTCCGAGAGCAAGAGCAGAAGCTGGGTGAAGGACTACGAGGATCTCCCCGTTCCCACCCGGGTGGGCTACCGCTTCAACGGCTGGTATTATGACACCAAGCTCACCAAGGCCGTCACCGGCGACGTGCAGGTCAGCAGCCGCACCGTGACCCTGTACGCCGGCTGGACGGAGAACTCCGTGCCTGCCATCCTCAACGGCGACGATCACTTCGCCTATATTCAGGGCTACGATGACGGCACCGTCCGTCCCAACACGCCGGTAACCCGGGCGCAGGTGGCCACCATCCTCTTCCGTCTGCTGGACGAGGACGTCCGTGACAAGTACCTCACCGAAACCAACACCTTCACCGACGTGGCTGCCGATTACTGGGCCAACACCGCCATTTCCACCATGGCCAGTCTGGGCGTGTTCAAGGGCCGCACCGCCGACCGCTTCGACCCCAACGCCCCCATCACCCGGGGCGAGTTCGCCGCAGTCTGCGCCCGGTTTGACGACAGCAGCGTCCAGTCCTCCAACGCCTTCAGCGACATTGACGGCTACTGGGCGAAGCAGGAGATCCTGCGCGCCGCCGCTCTGGGCTGGGTGCAGGGCTATCAGGACGGCACCTTCCGTCCCACTGCCAGCATCACCCGGGCACAGGTGGTTACCATGATCAACCGGGTGCTGTGCCGTCAGCCGGAGACTGCCTCCGACCTGCTGCGCGGCATGACCACCTTTACCGACTGCGCCGAGGGCGACTGGTGCTATCTGGCCATTCAGGAGGCTGCCAACTCCCACGACTATGTGGGCAAGAGCGGCAGCATCTATGAAAGCTGGACGGATCTCAACAAGTCTGCCGACTGGAGCAAGTACGAGCACTGAGCACCCTGCGGGACATCCCGCAGACCCATAACCCCTAACTTGGCGGGCACTATCTTTCGATAGTGCCCGCTTCAGCGTGTCGAAAAAGTCTTTTCGCCCCGCTGAACCAGTTTTCAGAACTTTACAAAAGTTCTGAAAACTATAGATTTTAATGGCGCAGGACACCCTTCTTGGGTTTCCCGCGCACACCCTTCCTTACCGCCGCGGAAAACTCACCACTTTATCGACAGTCTCAAGCGGGTACTATCTTTCGATAGTGCCCGCTTCGTTATATCCCCCACGATGTTCCCCTTTTCGGCAAATTAAGACTTTGTTCACAAAAGACGGCGCCGCCGGTGGTAGTCTAAGGGGCAGCAGAGAAGAGGGGGCGCATCATGGAAGAAAAAACACACGCCGCCCTGCGGCGGCGCAGGCGGACGTCTCCCCGCCGCAGGAGCCGGATTCTGGCGGCGCTGGTATTGGCGGGACTGGCGCTGTGGGGCGTTCTGGAATGGCAGACCCCCGCTACGCCGGAGCCGGGGGTCACGGTCAGCGAGGAATCTCTGACCCGCAGTGAGCCGTTTTACCGCTATCAGGCGCCCGGTGTCACGGCGCTGGCCGGTGTGGATGTGTCCGGCTATCAGGGCAGCATCGACTGGACGGCGGTGAAAGCCGCCGGTGCCGACTTCGCCATGGTGCGGGTGGGCTTCCGGGGCTACGGCACCGGGGCGCTGGTGGAGGACGAATGCTTCGCCCAAAATGCCGCAGGCGCTGCGGCGGCGGGGCTGACCGTCGGGGCGTATTTTTACTCTCAGGCCGTCACGGAGGAGGAAGCCGCCGAAGAGGCCCGCTTTGTGACGGATCGCCTCCGGAATGCGGACATCCGCGGCCCCGTAGCCTACGATCTGGAATTTTACACGGCGGACGAGGCCCGTACCGATCACCTCACAGGGGAGCAGGCCACCCGGAATGCCCTGGCCTTCTGCCGGGTGATCCGGGAGGCGGGCTACGAGCCGGTGGTCTATATGAATCTCCACTGGGCCGGCAGTATGTACGGCATGGAGGAACTGGCAGACCTGCCGGTCTGGCTGGCCGCATACGATGCCCTGCCGGCTCTGGACCGGGGCATCACCCTCTGGCAGTACAGCGAAAGCGGCACGGTGGACGGGATCGGAGGGCCTGTGGATCTGGATCTGTGGTTTATAAAGGAAAGGGCATAGGCTGCTTTTTGAGCGGAAGCTGTTCGGAAACCGAAAGGGCTTGCCGCCTGCATATTGCAGGCGGCAAGCCCTTCTGCGTTGTTGAAAACAGGCAACCACGGGCTATGCCCGTGGAATAAAAAAGGCTAAGCCTATGAGAGGGAAAAGATAAACC
>CAKUBJ010000002.1 GCA_934636905.1 uncultured Dysosmobacter sp.
AATCTATAGTTTTCAGAACTTTATAAAGTTCTGAAAACTGACTCAGCGGGGCGAAAAGACTTTTTCGACACGCTGAGTCAGGGGCATGACTGAAGTCATGCCCCTGCCTTTGCTTATGCAGTATTTTATGCCTCCGGCGCCTGCCGGGGGCATTTTTCTCTGCCGGAAACCCAGCGCATTCTGCCCGGAACGCCCCGGCGCCGGTGGGGAACCGCTCTGCCGGCCGGGAATGCCGCCGCTCCCGCAGAGGCGGCATGGTAATCGTTATGGTATTGAGGCGGAAGAACAGTTCCCGGCGGAAGCGCCGCTCTTCCACCATCGGTTCCAGCGGCCGGCTGGTGGAGGCGATAATCCGGGTGTTGGGCAGCCGCGCCGAGGAATCGGGATTTCCTGTTTCCCTGTCCGGCTGGCTGTAATACAGAAGGCGGGACTGGGCGGGAAGGGGCAGTTCCTCCACCTCATCCAGAAACAGGGTGCCGCCGTCTGCCAGCATGAGTTTCCCGGCATGGTGAGTGTCGCCGAACAGCTCCGCCTCAATCATGTCCGCAGGAACGGCAGAGCAGTTCAGCACAAGGAAGGGCTTGTCCCTGCGGCTGCTGCACTGATGCAGATAGTAGGCCATGGCGTTTTTCCCGGTGCCCCCCTCCCCGCAGATCAGCAGGGGGACGTCCGTCAGCGCCACGGTGGCCGCTTTCTGAATGGTGGTCTGGAATTCCTTGCTGTAGGAGGTCAGCCCCATTTTGTCCGCAATCTCCTGACTGCGGATCCGCTGGGAGTACTCATCCACAATGCCGGACATCTGGCGGACTTCCTGATTCAGCTGGTGGATGCTGGTGATGTCCCGGAAAATGGAAACCGCCCCCAGAAACGTCTCCCCGTCCCACAGGGGCATGACCCGCAAGGAGATGCGCTTTTTGATGGACTCCACCACCTGCTGTTCACTGGTCAGGGGAACCCGCTCCCTGACGGCCCGGCTCAGAAGGGACGCCGGCTCCACGTCCTGAATCTGCTTTCCCATGATCCGCCGCAGCGGCACTCCCAGAATGGAGACGTAGGACGGGTTCGCGTAAAAAATCTGGCCGGTTTCGTCCACCACAACGACGCCGTCGTTCATGCTGTCCAGAATCTGCTGGAAGCGGAACTCCCGCTGGCGTCCGATTAAATACAGGAGGGTTGACTTCTGCACCTTGCCGAAAATGTAGGACTGGCTGTTGGCAATGAAGATTGTTTCCGGAAAATCGGCCAGCAGCCCCTCATTCAGCGTAGAGATCTCCTGCTCCCCCTGAAGGGAAAAGGAGGGATCCGGCCGATCCTCCTCCCGGATCTGCTTGGAAATTTCCCGCAGTTTCATGAAAGCCTCCCATCAAGTCCGAGTTGATTTTCCGATCTATTATGCCACAATTTCCCGGAAACCGCAAGTGCTCCCATTTCTGCGGCGGGGCGATCCTGTGGGGCTGACCCGCTGCCCGGCGGGCCTGCTCCGGTACGCCCTTGCCGGTGAACTGACAACTCCCCTGTCCTGACGGCTGCCCGGTGCGGTTCCTCCGCCCTCCGGGGAAAAGCTGCGGTCAGTCCCGCGGCTTTTCTCAGGTCAGGGTGCCGGTGCCGAGGACGCGTCCCACCAGCGCCGCCTGCACCGCCGTGGGAGGTGCGGCGTCCCAGCCGTCGAAGCGAATTACCACGAAGCGGTCTTCATAGCAGAGGAGATAGGCACCGGTGGGATTGCCGTCCTCGTCGTGGCGCTGATAAGCCTCCAACGCCCCCCACGGGGCGGCGTCCGTTGGCTCCCAGCCGTGAGGAATCACGAAGTCAATCTGCCCGCGGATATTGTAGACCTCGTCCCTGAAGAAAGTCCTTTTCACCGGCGCATACAGGAAGTCCGCCCCCACTTCCCAGACGGTGTAGTACAACTCCGGGGCGTCCGCATCCAGATAGTAGGGGATGACCTGCCGGGCGTCGTACTGCCGCAGCAGGGGGGAGCCGTTGATGTCCAGCCGCCGGGAGTAGTCCGGGTCAGGCGCCCCGCCGGTGAGGTCTTCCACTGTCAGGGGCAGGGCGTCCCGATAGAAATCGTAGGTGTAGGTCTGGCCGCCCAGCGTGTAGGAAACCGGCTCCGCGTTGGTGTGCCCCTGCAGGGACAGGGAAAAGATGCCGGATGTAACAATTTTCACCATGCCGAACAGCAGGGCAAAGCAGGCGGCGGCGCCGATGACGCCGGAGAGAATCCGGTTGGTTACAGGAGAAACGCCCCCGCGCTTCATAAGGTACTGGCTGCCCCGGACGGCTCCCAGCAGCACGGCGGCATAGGCGAGGCCGAAGAGAATGCCCCAGAGATTGCCCCGGGAAAATCCCAGCAGCCCAAAGGCATACACCAGCAGCAGGAGAATCCAGAGAAAGCAGAATGCCAGCAGGGTGGCCTGCCGCCAGCGGCAGCTTTTGGACGGGAGGAGCGTGCCCTCCTCCCGGGCGGCTGCCCGGGCTTTCCGGAGCCAGCGGAAGTAGGAGAACAGCTCCGATGCGCAGTAAAGCCCCAGCACGGCATATATCATCAGATTCAGGAGGTCGAGAGGGGAAACCAGCAGGCTTTTCAGGTCATCGGCATAGCGCCTGACGGCAAGGAGCAGCTGCGCCAGTACGCAGAACAGCAGCACCGCAAAGGAAAGATTATGGGTCTTTTTCATGCTGGCGCGGATGTTCTCCACCTGCACCACCGGGTCTGTCTCGATGGGAATGGCATGAGGGTCGGGGTTGCGGAAAATCTGCATGACGCCCCGGCTGGCGGCCAGTTCCCACCCGGCGGTGCGGCACATCTCCCAGAAATCCTGCTGTTCCTGCAAGGGGGCGGTATCCAAATCCGAGGCCTTCTCAAAATACACCACCGCGTACCGCATTTCCGTGGGGGGACAGCGGCGGTAGCGCCAGAACCGCCCGCCGATGTTCTCCAGCTGCCAGCCCCGGCGGGCCATCTCCTCCAGATGGCGGGTCATGCCGCTGAAATCGTAATAGGAAAACAGGGGAATTTCCCGCTTTATCGTTCGGTCGAACAGGCTCATGACTCAATCTCTCCTTTCCGTCCCATGTAGTTCCGGTAATCCTCCGACAGGATTTGCAGCCGCCGGTATTCCTCCGCCAGCGCCTGCTCCCCGGCGGGGGTGATGAGGTAGCTGCGCTTCCGCCCCTCCGTTCCGGTTTCCACAATCCAGCCGGCGGTCTGAAAACTCTCCAGCAGGTTGTAGAGGGTGCCGGGGCCGACGGTCACCCGCCCCTGGGTGAGGTTGGCAATCCGCGCCATGACGTCCGTGCCGCAGCATTCCTCCCGCAGGGTCAGCAGCACATAGAACATCTGCTCTGTCAGGGTCTGGAATTTTTCCCGGGCCATGGATGCACCTCCTTTTATCGATATTCGATATTTACAGGTTCACTGTACTATCGAATATCGATATTGTCAAGAGGAGGCACCTTGTTTTCGGAGGATTGCCCAAGGGGACAGGCGAATATTTGGGAAATCCGCCGAAAGGTGACGAAATTGAAAGGAGACATGACCGAAAAACAAAAACCGGGCCGATCTGCGGCCCGGTTCCCGGGATGGTTTCGCCAATAAAGAGGACTTTCGGTGGAGAGAAGCAGCCTTCTGACACGCTTTTCAATGGGCGGCCAGCTTGCTTTCCAGCCAGCGGTCGATGTCCTCATAGACCTGCTCATGGCAGGCTTCCTTCAGGATTTCGTGGCGCAGTTCCGGATAGAGCTTCACCGTCACGTCCCGCATCCCGGCCTTCCGGAAGGCGGCTGTCGCCCGCTCCACGCCCTTGGAGCAGTCTCCCACCATGTCCATGGCGCCGGAAATAAAGAGGATGGGGGTGTGGTGGTTCATCCTGCGGATGTTGTCCTCCTTGCAGACGAAGCGGATGCCGGAGAGCATCTCCCGGAACAGTCCCGCCGAGGCGTTGCCCTGACAGAGGGGGTCTTTCAGATAGGTGTCCACGTTGTCCGGATTCAGGGACAGCCAGTCCATGGAGGTGCGGTTGGGGGCGAAGCGGCGGTTGTAAATGCCGAAGGAGGCCTTCGTAGCCACGGCACTGGGGCGGGACTCCCCGTTCCGCAGGCATTCGGCGTGGATAACCGCCAGACTGGCGGCGGTGGCGGCGGAGGTCATGAAGCCGGTGCCCATGATGACGGCGCCGTCCACCGTGCCGGGATAGCGGATGAGGTAGGTGCGGGTCAGGAAGGAACCCATGGAGTGCCCCAGCAGGAAATAGGGGAGATTGGGGAACTTTGCGTGGGTCAGCTTCCGGAGGTGCTCCATGTCCTCCACCACCCAGTTCCAGCTGCCTTTGGGGCCGAAGTACAGCCGGGGCGCCCCCTCCGCCACGGACAGGCCGTGACCCAGATGGTCGTTGCCCACCACGGCAAAGCCCCGCTCCGTCAGGCGGCAGGCGAAGTCCTCATACCGCAGCACATATTCCGAAACACCGTGGGCAATCTGCAAAACCGCCCGGGGCGTGCCCTCCGGCAGCCATTCCACAGCGTGAATGGCCGTTTTCCCATCGGAGGAGGGAAAGGTAAATTCGCGTTTCACCATGGAAATCCGCTCCTTTATATGATAGAATCCTGCATATAGTCTACCACGTCTTTCTGGAAATTACCAGAGAACAAAGGAGGAATCCGGATGGAAACTTACATCGCGGCGCTGGACCAGGGGACTACCACCTCCCGTGCCATCCTGTTCAACAGCCGGGGGGAGATTGTGTCCAAGGCCCAGTATCCCTTCCGGCAGATTTTCCCCCAGCCGGGCTGGGTGGAGCATGACCCCATGGAAATCTGGGCCACCACCTCCCGGGCGCTGTCCGAGGCGGTGGACGCCGCCCATATCGACCCCAAGGCCATTGCCGGCATCGGCATTACCAACCAGCGGGAAACGGCCATTCTCTGGGATCGCCGCACCGGCCGGCCGGTATATAACGCCATTGTGTGGCAGTGCCGCCGGACGGCGGAAATCTGCGACCGGCTGAAAGCGGAGGGGCTGGAGGAAACCGTGACGGAAAAGACCGGCCTGTTGATTGATGCCTACTTTTCCGGCACGAAGCTGAAATGGATCATGGACAACGTCCCCGGCGTCCGGCAGCGGGCAGAGCGGGGGGAACTGTGCGCCGGCACGGTGGACAGCTGGCTCATCTGGAACCTCACCGGGGGAACGGCTCATGTGACGGATTACGCCAACGCCAGCCGCACCATGCTCTTCAACATCCACACCCTGCAATGGGATGCGGAACTGTGCGCCGCCCTGGGAATCCCCATGTGCCTGCTGCCGGAGCCGAAGCCCAACAGCGAGGTGTACGGCCGTCTGGCACCCGGGCTTCCGGGACTGGAGGATCTGGCGGGCATCCCGGTCTGCGGCAGCGCGGGGGATCAGCAGGCCGCCCTGTTCGGCCAGACCTGCTTTATCCCGGGGCAGGCGAAAAACACTTACGGAACCGGCTGCTTCACCCTGATGAATGTGGGCGCCGCGCCGGTGCGCTCCCGCAGCGGTCTGGTAACCAGCGTGGGCTGGCAGGTGAGAGGGCAGACCGTCTACGCGCTGGAGGGCAGCGTGTTCAATGCCGGCAGCACCATCCAGTGGCTCCGGGATGAACTGGGGCTGATTCAGAATGCACCGGAGTGCGACCGGCTGGCGGAAAGCGTGCCGGACAGCGGCGGCGTGGTGGTGGTACCCGCCTTTACCGGGCTGGGGGCACCCTACTGGGATATGTACGCCCGGGGCACCATCGTAGGGCTGACCCGGGGCAGCACAAAGGCGCATATTGCCCGGGCGGTGCTGGAGTGCATCGCCTTCCAGACCACCGATCTGGTGCGGGTGATGAATGAGGACGCCCCCTGTCCCCTGACGGAACTGCGGGTGGACGGCGGTGCCTCCGTCAGCGATATCCTCATGCAGATTCAGGCGGATCTGCTGGGACTGCCGGTGGATCGTCCCGCGCAGGTGGAAACCACCGCCTTCGGCGCGGCGGCGCTGGCGGGGCTGGCCGCCGGTGTCTGGGGCAGCTTCGGGGAACTGACGGCGCTGCGCCGCAGCCAGTGCGTGTTCCGCCCCCAGCGGGAGGCAGCGGCCTGTCAGGCGGATCTGGCCCGCTGGCACCGGGCGGTGGAGCGCTCCCGGAACTGGATTGAAAACAATGTGTGAACGCTGTTGCGTTTTTGGCAAAAGGGAAGTATACTGACCTTACCATCGATTGACAAGGGGAAATACGCCTGCCAGCGTGTCTTTCCGGCGCTTTTTGTCCTTTTCGCCTTGGCGGGCGTCAGCCCGCCTGCGTCTCAAAAGCCAAAAATCACTTGTAAATTCATCGCTGGCAGGTGCCTTGCAGTTTTGCCGGAGCAGAAATGTGCCCAGACAGGGAAAGACCCGCAGGGAAGTGCCGTATTCTCAAGGGGCTTGACGCAGTATGGGGGCATTTCTGCCCGTCAAAACCGTGTCTGCCCTTGTTAATCGATGGTATGGAAAGTTCAGCCGGGCACCGGCTGTGAAAGGAGCGTTTATCATGGCATTTTTTGAGGATTTGACCCGGAAGGCAAAGGACGCAGCCATTGTGGCGGCAGATAAGGCCAAGGACGTGGCGGCAGCCGCGGCGGATAAGGCGCGGGAAACCACCGAAAAGACCAAGATCTCCGTGGCCATTGCCGGCGAACAGCGGGAAATTGAGAAGAATTACCGCATGATCGGCGAGTGGTTCATCAACGAATACGAAGGGGAACTGCCTGAGGGCGTGCAGGAGTTGGCGGAGGCCGTGGCAGCCGCCAAGGCCCGCATCGCGGAGCTGGAAGCCCAGAAGAACGCCGTCAAGGCCGATAGCGCCGAGGCCGCAGCGGACGCCATTCCCGGCGTAAAGCCCTGCCCGGTGTGCGGCGCGGAATCCGACAGCAAATTCTGCCCCAAGTGCGGCGCCCCCATGGATTAAGGGGAAAAGTGCAAAGTTTCTGCGGCCCGCCGGCGTTTTCCGGCGGGCCGCTCTTCCTTTTTGACTGGAACCGTGTTATAATATAACGATTTCACAGATTCCGCAATCATTCCACGGGATTGGGCGGGGAGGGAGAAGACTGCATGGATGACAATATCCACCGGGGACACCGGGAGAAGATGCGCCAGCGCTTTCTGAAAAGCGGGCTGGAGGGCTTCGCGGATCACGAGGCGCTGGAACTGCTGCTGTTTTACGCCATCCCCCGGCAGGACACCAACCCCATTGCCCACCGGCTCATGGAACGCTACGGCTCCCTGTCCGCCGTGCTGTCGGCGCCGGCGGAGGATCTGAAAAAGGTGGAGGGCATCGGGGAGAGCGCCGCCGTCCTGCTGAAGGCGGCGGGACAGATTGCGCAGAAAGCGCGGCTTTCGGATGCCACCGCCCAGCGCCCCCTTACCGACGTGGAAGCCGTGGGCGCCTACCTGCTGGAGCGCTACGCCGGGGAAACCCATGAGATGCTCTATGAGCTGTGCCTGGATCAGAAGGGCAAGCTGCTGGCCTGCAAGCGCCTCAGCGAGGGCAGCGCCTCCTCTGCGGCGCTGGACATCCGGAAGGTGGTGGAAAACGCCATCCTTACCTCTGCCAGCGCGGTGATTCTTGCCCATAACCACCCCAGCGGCATCGCCCTGCCGTCGGATGACGACTGCGCCGCCACCACCCGGGCGGCACGGGCTTTGCAGACCATCGGCGTGACGCTGGCAGACCACATCGTTGTGGCGGACGACGACTTTGTGTCCATGGCTCAGAGCGGGTATCTCACCTGAAAGGGAAAATTGCGAACAAATGTTTGATTTCTGCTGCGGGATGTGCTATACTGGCCTGCGGAGTACTTTTCTGGAAAACGGAGCGTTCTATGCCGAAATTTGAAGTGGTTTCCCCCTACCAGCCCAGCGGCGACCAGCCGGAGGCCATTGCCGCGCTGGCGGAGGGTATTGAAAACGGCTTGAAGGAGCAGGTGCTGCTGGGCGTCACCGGCTCCGGCAAGACCTATACCATGGCCAAGGTCATTGAAAAGGTGCAGCGCCCCACGCTGGTGCTGGCCCACAACAAGACGCTGGCAGCCCAGCTGTGCGCGGAGTTCAAGGAGTTCTTTCCCAACAACGCCGTGGAGTATTTCGTCTCCTATTACGACTACTACCAGCCGGAGGCCTACATCCCCCACACGGACACCTACATCGCCAAGGACGCCTCCACCAACGACGAGATTGACCGCCTGCGGCTGTCCGCCACCTGCGCCCTGCTGGAGCGGCGGGATGTGATTGTGGTGTCCTCTGTCTCCTGTATTTACGGTCTGGGGGAGCCGGACGACTTTGCCCAGATGGTGATTTCCCTGCGGCAGGGGGCGGAATGGGATCGGGACGAGCTGCTGCGGCGGCTGGTGGAGAACCGCTACGAGCGGAACGACGTGGCCTTTGAGCGGAATATGTTCCGGGTGCGGGGGGACACGGTGGAAATCTACCCCGCCTACTATAAGGATCACGCCATCCGGGTGGAGTTCTTCGGGGACGAGATTGACCGGATTTCCGACTTCCATCCCCTCACCGGCACGGTGAACCGGGTGCTGAACCATGTGGCCATTTACCCTGCCAGCCACTATGTCACCACCAAGGACAAGATGGAAAAGGCCATCGGTCAGATCCGGACGGAACTGGAAGAGCAGGTCAAATATTTCAACGACAACGAGATGCTGGTAGAGGCGCAGCGCATCCGCCAGCGGACGGAATACGATATGGAGATGATGCGGGAGTTGGGCTACTGCTCCGGCATTGAGAACTATTCCCGGATTATTTCCCAGCGCCCGGCAGGCAGCGCCCCCATGACCCTGCTGGACTTCTTCCCGGAGGACTTCCTGCTGTTTGTGGACGAGAGCCATGTGACCCTGCCTCAGGTGCGGGCCATGTACAACGGCGACCGGGCCCGGAAGGAGTCTTTGGTGCGGTACGGCTTCCGCCTGCCCTGCGCCTTTGACAACCGCCCCCTGAAGTTTGAGGAATTTGAACAGCGCATCGGGCAGGCGGTGTTTGTCTCCGCCACGCCGGGGCCTTACGAGCGGGAGCGGGCGGACAACATCGTGGAGCAGGTAATCCGCCCCACGGGGCTGCTGGACCCCAGAGTGGAGGTGCGCCCGGTGGAGGGGCAGATCGACGACCTGATGGAGGAGATCCGCGCCAGAGCACAGCGGAACGAGCGGGTGCTGGTAACCACCCTCACCAAGAAGATGGCGGAGGATCTGACGGAGTTTTTCCGGGCCAACAGCATCCGGGTGCGGTATATGCATTCGGATGTGCAGACCATTGAACGGATGGAGATTATCCGGGATTTGCGGCTGGGAGAGTTCGACGTGCTGGTGGGCATCAACCTCCTGCGGGAGGGACTGGATCTGCCGGAGGTTTCTCTGGTGGCGGTGCTGGACGCCGACAAGGAGGGCTTCCTCCGCAGTGAAACCTCCCTGATTCAGACCATCGGCCGGGCAGCCCGGAATGCGGAGGGACTGGTGATTCTCTACGCCGACACCGTTACCCCCTCCATGCGGGCGGCCATGGACGAGACGGAACGCCGCCGGAAGATTCAGGACGACTACAACAAAGCCCACGGCATCGTGCCGAAAACCATTATCAAGGACGTCCGGGAGATTCTGGAAATCTCCCGCAGCGAGGACGGCGGCCATAAGGCAAAGGGTAAGCCCAGGAAGCTGACGGACGCGGAGCGGGCGGCGGAGATTGCCAAGCTGGAGCAGGAGATGAAGGAAGCCTCCAAGCTGCTGGAATTCGAGTATGCGGCGGTGCTGCGTGACCGGATCATCGAGCTGAAGGGCGGTAAGTGACCCGGGGGATGCCGGGGTAAACGCCCCGGTGACACAGTCGAAACTTGCCATTTTCGAAAACAAAAAGTATAATACTTTCGAAAAATACAGGAGATATTTATGGAAGAGCGCTCAAAGCTGCAAAAAGCTGTCCTGATCTCCGTGGCAGCCATGGCCGTGCTGTTCGGCGTGCTGATGGTCGCCGCCCGGTTTCAAAAGGGCGTGGAGTTCGAGGGCGGACTGCTGCGCCGGACGGAAACGGAAGAGTCTGTGATTTACAACGGCAAGGTGCGGGGGGAGCAGGTGGAAATCACCGTGGCGCCCTCCGGGAGCGGAAACCTGACGGAGGTGGACTTCCGGATCGGAAACCGCATCCAAGATTACTGTACCCTGGAAACCGGCCTGCCGCCCATTCAGGCGGAGCAGCTGGGGCCTGTGGAGCACATCCGCATTACCAAAAATGATAGCCTTCTCTTTGAGGGCGGCTATGATCCGGAGCACGACATGGGGTGGTACGATCTGGACGGAAACTGGGATCCCTTTGCCATGTCCGTTTCCTATAGCAGCACTGCTGGAGACGATTACTGGGAGCATTATGAAACGGATAGAGGGACGATTCTCAGCTTTGCCCGTGGGCCGCAGCTGGTGAGCCGGGGCAGCTGGGAGCTGTATTTTGCCATGCTGCTGCTTTCCGCCCTGCTGGCGCTGGACGCCGCCTTTCCACTGGTGATTTTCCATTGGCAGCATATGTGCGATGTGAAGGATCCGGAGCCTTCGGACTTCTATCTGGGAATGCAGCGGGCGGGCTGGTGCATTTATCCGATCTTGCTGCTCATCGGATACATCATCGCCCTGCGGGTGCTGCCGTAAGGCGCGTCCGTCCGCATCAACCGTGTGTAAGGAGATTTTATGAAGTACGAATGGCTGGACACATACCTTTTATCCCTGCCGGGGGCGGAGAAGGACTACAAGGCGGCGTGGGGCTGGTTCCGGTATCAGATCCGGGGCAAGCTGTTTGCCGCGGTGTGTACCCCGGGGGCGGAGCACGGCATTTACGGCGGGCACGACCTCATCAATCTGAAGTGCGCCCCGGCGCAGGGGGAACTGCTGCGGCTGGCGCATCCGGAGATTCTGCCGGGCTTCTATATGGATAAGCGGAACTGGATTGCCTGCCTGCTGGACGGCGCTCTGCCGGAGGAAACCCTGGGGCAGCTGTGTAAAGAGTCCCACCGTCTGGTGCTGGAAACGCTGCCGAAATACGTCCAACGGGACATTCTGAGTACATCCACGGAGAGAACGATTTCATGAAATCATTTGCATCTTACGGGCAGATTCTGGCGGCAGGCATCTGCTGGGGCTGTGTCGGCCTGTTTTCCCGGCGCCTGCTGGACGCCGGCATCGGTGCCGCCAACGTGGTGGTGCTGCGGAATCTGGGCAGCCTGCTGGTGCTGCTGGCGGTGTTTGCCGTGAAAGACCGCAGTGTCTTCCGGATTCAGCCCCGGCACCTGCCGGTGTTTTTCGGCACCGGCGTGGTCAGCGTGGTGCTGTTCACCCTGTGCTACTTCCGCTGTCAGGAACTGTGCTCGCTGGCGGTCAGCGCCATTCTGCTGTACACCGCCCCTGCCATGGTGGTGGTCATGAGCGCACTGGTGTTCCGGGAGCGGATTACCGCGAAAAAAATCGCAGCCCTGCTGCTGGCGCTGCTGGGCTGCTCCTTCGTCACGGGCTTCTGGGGCGGCGGCCTCACCGTCACCCCCGCAGGACTGCTGCTGGGGCTGGGCGCCGCCTTCTTCTATGCCCTCTATTCCATTTTCAGCCGCTTCGGCCTGCGGCACTACTCCGCTTTCACCGTGGTGCTGTGGACGTTTGTGTTCGCAGGCTGCGCGTCCCTGACGCTGGTGAATCCGCCGGCCATGCAGGCGGCGCTGGCACAGCCGGGGATGATGCTGATGGCGGCGGGCATCATTCTGGTGTCCACCGTGACCCCGTACCTCCTCTATACCCGGGGGCTGGAAGGGGTGGAGAGCGGCAAGGCCTCCATTCTGGCCAGCGTGGAACCGGTGACGGCGGCCATTGTAGGGATTCTGGCCTTCGGAGAACCGGCGGGACTGCCGGTGTTTGCCGGACTTGCCTGTATTCTGGCCTGTGTATGTATTTTGCGATGAAAGGATTCTATCTGATGCAGCAGACAAAAACAAAAAGCGGCCTGAGCAGCCTGACCCTGAAGCTGCTGGCCATGACACTGATGCTCTGTGACCACCTGTGGGCCACGGTGCTGCCGGGCTGGATGTGGCTGACGGCTCTGGGGCGAATTGCCTTCCCCATTTTCGCCTTTCAGGTGGCGGAAGGGTTTCGGCGCACCCATAATCGGAAACAATATCTGAAGCGGATGTTCCTGTTTGCCCTGATTTCCGAAATCCCCTTCAACTACCTGTATTACTCCTCCCCGGTCTTTCCCTTCCACCAGAACGTGATGTTCACCTTCTGCATTGCCATTGTACTGATGATGGCATTGGAAAAGGCGCGGTGTAAAGGGAAAACCGTGTACATCCTTGCCGCAGTGCTGAGCCTGCCGGCTGGGTACTTTCTGGGAACGCTTACCATGGTGGACTACTACGGCAGCGGCGTGGTGACGGTGCTGATTTTCTACCTCTGCCGGCAGCTTCCCCACGGCTGGATAGGGGAACTGGCGGGGCTGGCCTTCCTGAACTGCAAGCTGCTGGGCGGCATGACCATCCCCCTGACGCTGGGAAGCTGGACCTTGGAATTCCCGGAGCAGGGCTTGGCGCTGCTGGCTCTGATCCCCATTTGGCTGTATAACGGCAGACAGGGCGCTCACAATAAGGCCATCCAGTATGCCTGTTACCTGTTTTATCCCGCGCATATGCTGATTCTGGCACTGCTGCGGATGTATTTATAAGAGGTGAAATCCATGTCCAAGCACAAGGAAGAGAAAACCAACGTCATGCGGACGCTGGAACAGAAAAAAATCCCCTATACGCCTCATGAGTACCCCACGGAGGGCATGATTGACGGCGTGTCCGTGGCGCAGTATCTGCATCAGAACCCGGAGCGGCTGTTCAAAACGCTGGTAACCCGGGGCGCCTCCGGGGGGTATTATGTCTTCGACATTCCGGTGGCGGAAACGCTGGATTTGAAGAAAGCCGCCAAAGCCGTGGGAGAGAAGTCCATCGCCATGCTTCCCCAGAAGGAACTGCTGCCTCTGACGGGGTACGTCCACGGCGGCTGCTCCCCCATCGGAATGAAGAAGCAGTTCCCCACGGTGCTCCACGAAACAGCGCAGCTGTTCGACACCATTTTCGTCTCCGCCGGAAAAATCGGCGCCCAGGTGGAGGTGGCGCCCTCAGACCTCCTGACGCTGCTGGGGGCCTCCATGGCGGACGTGACCGTGGGATAGGGTCAGTCCCAGATGCAGCCCCAGAGCGAAGGCGTCCACAGACCAGCGGTCATACAGGTCGGCCATGAGGCTTTCCACCCGGTAACGGGCGGCCTTTTCCAGCGGCACGGCGGCCAGCAGATCCAGAATTTCCCGGTCGTCGTAGCTGCGCTCCAGCGTCTGGAGAATGGACTCGCCGTAGGTGTTGAACAGTGCGCTGTATGTGGATTCCATAATGCACCTCACAGATAGAACATTTAATGTTCTCTTTTAAGACCATTATAGAACATGAAATGTTCTATGTCAAGGAGAATTTATATGGAAACATTAAAAACGCTGGGGGAGAGGCTGCGGGAGTTGCGAAAAGAGCGGCAGCTTCGTCAGGCGGATATGGCGGAACTTCTGAATATTACCGTTGTGCATTACCGGCGCATGGAAGCGGGGAAAATCAACATCCCCACCCTGACCCTGTGCGCACTGGCGGACTATTTCGCGGTGACCACGGACTACCTGCTGGGACGGTCGGAGCGGCGGCAGTGACGGCAATGCCGGGAATCGATTTGAAATCATTTTCAAATAAATTATACAAAATTGCTGAAAAATACGGCTTTATAAAAACTTTTCAAAAGAGTGGTTGACATAAAAAATTCATTCATGTATGCTAAGACCGAAAACCGGTTTTGACTACAGAAAACAGGAGCAGACAGCGGAATCATGCAGGAAAATATCATTGTCAAGGGCGCCCGGGCCAACAATCTGAAAAACATGGACGTCACCATCCCCCGGGACAAACTGGTGGTGGTGACCGGCGTGTCCGGCAGCGGAAAATCCTCTCTGGCCTTCGACACGATTTATGCCGAAGGGCAGCGGCGGTATGTGGAGAGCCTCAGCTCCTACGCCCGGATGTTTCTGGGGCAGATGGACAAGCCGGACGTGGACTATATTGAGGGCCTCAGCCCCGCCATTTCCATCGACCAGAAAACCACCAGCAAAAACCCCCGCTCCACCGTGGGCACCGTCACGGAGATTTACGACTATCTCCGGCTGCTGTGGGCCAGAGCCGGCACCCCCCACTGCCCCAACTGCGGGAAGGAAATCCGCCAGCAGACGGTGGATCAGATTGTGGATCAGGTACTGGCTCTGCCGGAGGGCACCCGGATTCAGGTGATGGCGCCTGTCATCCGGGGCAAGAAGGGCGAGCACGCCAAGGTGTTGGAAGACGCCCGCCGCTCCGGCTACGTCCGCGCCCGGGTGGATGGCAGCCTTTACGGGCTGGACGAGGACATCCGGCTGGAAAAGAACAAAAAGCACGCCATTGAGATTATCGTAGACCGTCTGGTCATCCGCCCGGACATCCGCCAGCGGCTGACGGACAGCGTGGAAACCGCCGCCAAACTCTCCGGCGGGCTGATTGTGGTGAACCTGCCCAAAGAGGAGCGGGATTTGTCCTTCTCCCAGAACTACGCCTGTGAGGACTGCGGCATTTCCATGGAGGAACTGACCCCCCGGATGTTCTCTTTCAACAATCCCTTCGGCGCCTGCCCCACCTGCACCGGGCTGGGGAACCAGCTGAAGGCGGACCCGGCGCTGATTGTGCCGGACGGCAGCAAGTCCATTCTGGACGGTGCCATTTCCGCCAGCGGCTGGAACAATATCCGGGGGGACGGCATCTCCCGGATGTACTTCGACGCCCTGAGCAAAAAGTACCGCTTCTCCCTGACGGAGCCGTGGAACGACCTCAACGACGAGGCCAGGGACATCATCCTCTACGGCACCAGGGGCGAAACGCTGGAACTGCACTACGATCAGCCCCGGGGGAAAGGGGTTCTCAAACAGGCCTTTGAGGGCATCTGCACCAACGTGGAGCGCCGCTATAAGGAAACCCAGTCCGACGCCAGCCGGAAGGAACTGGAAGAGCTGATGAGCGAATGCCCCTGCCCGGAGTGCAAGGGCCGCCGCCTGCGGAAGGAGTCTCTGGCGGTGACGGTGGGGGACAGGAATATCTACGAGTTCACCACCCTCTCCGTGGAGGATGCCCTTGCGTGGCTGGAGGGCCTGACCCTGACGGAGCAGCAGCTGCTGATTGCCGACCGGATTCTCAAGGAAATCCGCGCCCGGCTGGGGTTCCTGAAGTCCGTGGGGCTGGGGTATCTGACCCTCAGCCGCAGCGCCGGAACCCTCTCCGGCGGCGAGAGCCAGCGAATCCGGCTGGCCACCCAGATTGGCTCCTCCCTGATGGGGGTGCTGTATATTCTGGATGAGCCGTCCATCGGCCTCCACCAGCGGGACAACGACAAGCTGCTGGCCACCCTGAAAAACCTCCGGGATTTGGGCAACAGCCTGATTGTGGTGGAGCACGACGAGGACACCATGCGGGCGGCGGATTACCTCATCGACATCGGCCCCGGCGCCGGCGTCCACGGCGGACGGGTGGTGGCGGCCGGCACCCCGGCGGAGGTCATGGCCAACCCCGACAGCCTGACGGGACAGTACCTCTCCGGCAAGAAGAAAATAGAAGTGCCCAACCTCCGCCGTCCCGGCAGCGGGAAAGTCCTGAAGGTGGTGGGGGCGGCGGAAAACAACCTCCGGCATATTGACGTGGAGTTCCCCCTGGGCACCTTCACGGTGGTCACCGGCGTGTCCGGCAGCGGCAAGTCCTCTCTGGTGAACGAGGTGCTGTTCAAGCGGCTGGGGGCGGAGCTGATGCGGATGAAGGTGCGCCCCGGCAAGTGCGACCGCATCGAGGGCATGGAGCATCTGGACAAGGTGGTGAACATCGACCAGAGCCCCATCGGCCGGACGCCCCGCTCCAACCCCGCCACCTATACCGGCCTGTTCAACGACATCCGGGATTTGTTCGCCTCCACCCAGGAGGCCAAAAGCCGGGGCTACGGGCAGGGGCGGTTCAGCTTCAACGTCCGGGGCGGCCGGTGCGAGGCCTGCTCCGGCGACGGCCTGCTGAAAATCGAGATGCACTTCCTGCCGGACATCTTCGTCCCCTGCGAGGTCTGCAAGGGCAGGCGCTACAACCGGGAGACGCTGGAGGTGCGCTACAAGGGGAAGAACATCGCCGACGTGCTGGACATGACGGTGGACGAGGGACTGGAATTTTTCTCCGCCCTCCCCAAGCTGAAGCGGCGGCTGCAAACTTTGCAGGATGTGGGTCTTGGCTATGTGAAGCTGGGGCAGCCCTCCACGGAACTGTCCGGCGGTGAGGCCCAGCGGGTGAAGCTGGCCACGGAACTGAGCAAGCAGGCCACCGGCCGCACCATCTATATTCTGGACGAGCCTACCACCGGCCTGCACTCCGACGATGTCCGGAAGCTGCTGGAGGTTCTGCAGCGGCTGGTGGACGCCGGCAATACCGTGGTGGTTATTGAGCATAATCTGGATGTCATCAAGTGCGCCGACCATCTCATCGACCTTGGCCCCGAGGGGGGCGACGGCGGCGGCACCATCGTGGTCACCGGCACGCCGGAGGAAGTGGCGGCCTGCCCGGCAAGCTATACGGGGCAATATCTGAAAAAACTGCTGAAATAAGCGGCATTTGCGGAAACGAAGCGGGGAGGGCTGTCAGCCCTCCCTGCCAAACATTTTCCGGAATCCGTCTATCCGAAATCGTGCCGCCCGCCGGAGGAAATGCCTGCCTCTTCCAGAAGGGAAACGATGGCTTCTATCTTCCGGAAGCACTCCTCATCACTGAGGGTATCATCCGCAAGAATATCTCGGAGTTTCCATAACATACGCCCGGCAGCATCGGATACCAGACAGCGGTAAAATTCCTGCTCGTCCCGCATAAAACCGCCCTTTCGGTTTATATATCAACCATATAGTATCATATATAGACTACTTTGCGCAAGCCTCTCCCGTACATTGTTAGTAACGAACTTGGAGGGGGCGCAGGCATGGATACCAGAACAGCGGTGATTAACAGGCTGATGCAGCTGTGCGAAGAGCGGGGGTGGACGGTGAATCACCTTGCCAACGTATCGGGGGTGTCCACCTCCACCGTGAAGAGCATCCTGTATGGAAACAGCCGGAATCCGGGGATTGTGACCATCAAAAAACTCTGCGACGGCTTTGGCATCACGCTGAATGAGTTTTTCTCCGGGAGCGAGTTTGAGTCGCTGGAGCAGGAAATCCGGTAGGCCGGCGGAAAAGAAAAAGCGGGGAGGGCTGTCAGCCCTCCCTGCCTGATTGATTTGTGAAATTCAGGATTGCCTCATGTGCTCCAGAGCAAAATCAATGCATTGATTGATAAATTCACTGCGGCTCATGTGAAAATCAGCCGCTGCACGGTCAACGCATTCCAGCTTTTCCGGCGTCAGGCGGATTGTGATGGGGTCTTTTCGATATTGCTTCGGAATAAAGTCAGCCATGCAAATCACCTCTTGCACCATTGTATGCGCTGATGTATTCTAAATATAGATTCTATTTTAGAATCGTTTTGCGAATACATCGGAGGGAAAAGTATGGCAGATAAAGTGGATTATAAGGTTGCATACCTGACGATGATGCAGGCGTCTGAACAGGCTATCCGGAATCTGGAACTGATGCAGCAGGGAACGGCAAAGATCATGCTGGATCTGATCCATGCCCAACAAAAAGCGGAGGAAGCAATTATCGGACAGGATATTCCGTCGGATTCCGAAGAGGAGTGAAGCCTGCCTTGCATTCCGGGAAAATCTGTGTTATTTTAGACACACCCAAATCAGAATTGCTCAAAGAAAGTTGAGGATCACCTATGTCAAACATTACGAAAACCGCCATGATTACCGTCTGCGGCCGGCCCAATGTGGGCAAATCCAGCCTGACCAACGCACTGGTAGGCGAAAAAGTGGCCATTGTTTCCAACAAGGCCCAAACCACCCGGAACCGGATTTACGGCATTGTGAACCGGGGGGACACTCAGTTCATCCTGCTGGACACCCCGGGTCTGCACAAGCCCAAGTCCGCCTTGGGGGACTATATGGTGAAAGTGGTCACCTCAAGTCTGGCGGACGTGGACTGCGCGTTGCTGCTGGTGGAGCCGATTCCCCATGTGGGCGGCCCGGAAAAGGCGCTGATAGAGCGCATCCGGGAGGAGAAAATCCCCTGCATCCTCTGCATCAACAAAATCGACACCGTGGAGCCGGCGGCTCTGCTGCCGGTGATTGCCGCCTACAACGAGGCGTGGGACGGCTTTGACGCCATCATTCCCATCTCCGCCCACAGCCGCAGCGGGCTGGACGACCTCATGGGAGAATTGCAGAAATACGCACAGGAAGGCCCCCAGCTGTTCCCGGACGGGGAAACCACCGACCAGCCGGAGCGGCAGGTGATGGGAGAACTGCTGCGGGAGAAGCTGCTGCTGTGTCTGGACAAGGAAATCCCCCACGGCACCGCCGTGGAAATCACGAAGTTTTCCGAGCGGGACTCCGGCGTGGTGGACGTGGATGCCACCATCTACTGCGAAAAAGCCAGCCACAAGGGCATTATCATCGGGAAGCAGGGGGCCATGCTGAAGAAAATCAGCTCACTGGCCAGAGCCGACATGGAGAAGTTCATGGGAACCAAGGTGTTCCTCCAGACCTGGGTAAAGGTAAAAGAAAACTGGCGGGACAATGTGAACTATGTGCGGAGTCTCGGGTATCGGGACGAGTAAGGCGCGGAAAAGCCAATGCCGGTTTTCTGCGAACAACAGTGAGCCGCCGCGTCAGCGGCGTCAGCGTGTCGAAAAAATCTTTTCGCCCCGCTGAGCCAGTTTTCAGAACTTTATAAAAGTTCTGAAAACTGCAAATTTTAATGGCGCAGGACACCCTTCTTGGGTTTCCCGCGCACACCCTTCCTTACCGGTGCAGAAAACTTACCACTTTATCGACAGTCTCCGAGGGAGGGCAAGTGCCCTCCCTCTGCGTTATCTCCCTGTCAGCAGTCCCAGCAGCGGCTCGAACTCCACGCCGTTCCGGGGAGGCGTGTTTGCCTCCAGCGTCCGCTTCACACAGACCCGGACAAAGTCCGCCGCCGCCTGCGCCGCCTGAAACAGCTGTGTCCCCCGGGCAAGCCCGCCGGCGAGGACGCTGGCAAACAGGTCGCCGGTTCCGGGGAAGTCCCTCGGTTCCCGGGGCGTTTGCACCGCCTGTACTTGGCCGGTGCCGCGGTCAAAGCACAGAGCACCTGTCTGCCCGTCGGTGGCGGAATAGCCGGTGAGCACCACGGAGCGCCGCCCTTCCAGACTCAGGCGCCGGATGACCTCCATGGAATCCACCGCCTGAATCGCCGCATAGGGCTGCTCCAGCAGAAGCGCCGCCTCGGTGAGGTTCGGGGTGATGACATCCGCCGCCTCCGCCAGCTGCCGGATTCCGGCGCAGAGTTCCGGCGTACAGGTGCGGTAAGCCCGGCCGTGGTCGCCCATCACCGGGTCCACAACCACGACGGCGCCCTCCCGGAACCGCCGAATCAGCTGCGTCACCGTCTCCACCTGGGCCGGGCTTCCCAGAAAGCCGCTGTAGATGCAGTCGAAGCGCAGGGGAATCCCGCCCCAGTGCGCCGCGATGCGGGGCATCTCCTCCGTCAGGTCAAGAAAGGTGCCGCCCTGAAAGGCAGTGTGGGCGGAGAGCAGCGCTGTAGGCAGGGGGCAGCACTGGCAGCCCATGGCGGACAGCACGGGAATGGCGACAGTCAGGGAGCATCGGCCGAAGCAGGAGAGGTCGTGGACGGCGGCAATACGGGGTACAGGCATGGCGGATTCCTCGATTCTTTCAGATGCCCTGATTGTACCGCGGAAATCCCTCTTGTTCAAGTGAAAAAGCTGTGTTATAATGTGCTGGAATCAGAATAGCGGCAGGAACCCCTGCCGCTCATATCTGCGGGTATGGCGGAATTGGCAGACGTGCAGGATTTAGATTCCTGTGCCGAAAGGCGTGTGGGTTCGACCCCCACTACCCGTACCATAACCGGACACCAATTTTGATACAATGCGTATCAAAGTGGGTGTCCAGTTTCTTTTTGTGAAAGTCCCTGTTTGCAAGGGTTTTTTCATATACCTTTTAACGAAAGCAGGCTCTACGGTAACTGAGGAATGGTTGCTGCAGAGCCTTTTTGCATTTTTGCATATGTACTTTTTAATTATAGGTCTGGAGGGTGTGCATTGGGTTCAAATGGATAATTAATGTCAGCGTGTACGAGATGGAAAGAGCCGATCTGCTCGAATGGGCAGACACAGAACTCACCCAGAAAGTGAACCTGGCCTACGAAGGTCAAGGCGACTTCTGCTGCGGCGAATGGTGCCGTTTCTGCAAGGCAAAAGCTGAATGCAGAGAACGCGCCGAAGTGAATATGGCTCTTGCCAGATACGATTTCCAGACTCCTGCACTCCTCGATGACGAGGAAATTGCAGATATCCTCGGCAAGGTCGATGCGCTGACTGCCTGGGCAGCTGATGTGAAGGAATATGCCCTTCAGCAGGCTATCAGCGGCAAGGACTGGACTGGTTGGAAACTGGTCGAGGGGCGTTCCAACCGAAAGTACACCAACGATGCTGTTGTCGCCGCCATCGTGAAGGACGCGGGCTTCGACCCCTATGAGCGCAAAGTCCTCGGTATCCGGAAAATGAAATCCGTCTTCGCCAGACGGATCTACCACGCGGATCGGATGCACATCTACCAGCAAAAGGATACCGCACGGCAGGAGCTACAGGCGCAGACCCGCAGAGCCATGGTAGAGTGCATCGCGCAGCTGGAGCATGGCTCGATGGACAATCCAAGGCTGGAGCAGCTCACCGAGGAACTGGCGGAACGCCTGCTGACGGTCAAGGGCCGAAAGGTCTACGGCTACCTGCCGCCAAGGGTCAAGGCCATCGTGGATGCCATCGTGGAGGAGCTGGCGAAGGACGAGTGGGTGTCCGCCGCCTACGAAACGTGGCAGACGCTCTACGAGCAGGTGTGCTTGGACTACGATCAGCGGCCGCGCAAGCGTCTGCCGCTCTCCCAGCAAAAGGAGTTCCGGAGCGTTCGCAACATGGTCATTCAGGAAACACTGCAATGGATAGCAGAGCGGCAGCGGTACGCGGACGCGCGGAGAACACCTTCCGCGCAGGGCGAACCTACCATCAAAAAAGATGCCGCTGAAGCCGCACCAAAGGCCTTTGAGGTCGCGGCATCTTTTGCGTCGGCGCAGCCAAAATCTGACCGTGCGGCGAGTGCCGCACCAGAAGATTCCGCCTCCGCTGATGATGCCGCATCTAAGGGTACCACACCGCCTGCGGCTGAAGATGCACCGGCTTTCTCTCAGTGGTCAGATCACCCCAATCAGCAGAAAGAGAGCGCACCGGCGGGAGCGGATCACCATGCCCACACGGTGGGCGAAGCCGTCGTGCGGATGCTGCATCACATGAGCAGGATCTTCGAGGACAACAGCAAGATCAACCAGATCCACCGCGGCTTGCAGATCGACCGCAAGCGCCGACAGGAATTGCAGCGCAAGCGTTTGGCAATGGGACATAAGCCGGATGACCATGAGGAGCAGACATTCGGATAAAAAATGCTGCCGCAGAATTGCGGCAGCATTTTCATGAAATCAGATCTGCGTTTGTGTCGGAACGAATTCCAGCTTGAGTGCCATTCCCATGCCTGCGGCAAGGCGCTTGAGCGTCCGCAGAGAGGGATTGGCTGTTCCGCTTTCCAGCCTGCTGATGTCAGCCTGTGTAATGCCGGTAATGTCGGAAAGCTGCTTTTGCGTCATGCCGTTTTCCTCACGGCCTTCAACAATGGCACGCATGATCTGACGTTCCGGTTCCTGCGCATCCCACTCCGTGCGGAACGCAGGGTCCTGCATTCTTTCGTTCAAAGTCTCACGAAAATTCTTCCCCATAAATCATGCCTCCTTTTTTTGATTAAAGTCTGCGCGATACCGCTTGGCACGTTCTATCTCGCGCGGCGGGGTTTTCATCGTCTTTTTTACAAAGCCATTGGTGAGGATTACTCTGCGTCCTACCACGAAAAAGTAAAGCGCCCTGCTGATATCCGTACCTTGCTTTGCACGCACTTCAAAAATCCCGTCATCCAGCACCTTTGAATATGGCTCGCGTAAGGCGGGACCTTTGCTTTCGAGCAATTCCAATGCATCAAATATTTTTGCCTGCATTTTATTATCCTGCGAGAGAATGAATTCCTCCGCAGGCCTGCTGCCGTCATCCTTCTCGTAGTATTCCACCGTGTAGTCCATACATCCACCACACTTTCTCTGCAACTCATTATATGTGATAAAACACATATTGTCAATAGAAAGAGCAATGACCTGAAAGGAAACATCATGAGCAAATTTATCTATTTCACGCCGGAGGAAAAGGCGCGGGCGCAAAACACGGATCTCGTGTCGCTGCTGCGCGCCCAGGGCGAACGACCTGTGCGCTCTGGCCGGGAGTTCCGTACGCCCAACGATCCCAGCATCACCGTGCGGGGCAACAAATGGTTCGACCACTCCGCGCACGTCGGCGGCTACGCCGTCAGCTTCGTCCAGTGCTATTACCGCCTCCCTTATCCGGAGGCGGTTTTGCTTTTGCTGGGCAGGAAAAATAACAAATCGTATGAGCAGGCAAAGCCCGCAAAGGAGGCTCCGAAGCCCTTCGCGCTGCCGGAGCCTTACGGAACCATGCGGCGTATGTATGCCTACCTCATGCGTCAGCGCCACATTGACCGCGAGGTTATTTCCGCCTTCGTACATGAAAAGCTGCTCTACGAGGACAAGCATCACAACTGTGTTTTCGTGGGGCTGGATGACAGCGGTGAGGCCAAGCACGCCCACATCCGCAGTACCAGCACAGGTAACCAACTATCAATGCCCCGGCTGCACCGGCCCGCTGCACTTCGTAGGTGCAAGCGGTAAACTGGAGTGTGACTACTGCGGCGCGAGTTACGACGTTGCGGAGATCGAGGCGCTCTACGCGGAGAAAGAAGAGAAGGCCGCGGCGGCGCAGCAGGCGGCTGAAGAAAAGGCCGCGGAGCAGAAGAAAGCGTCCGCCGACGGCGGCGATTGGGATACCTCCGGCTTCAGCGACGACTGGGGCGAGGAGGGCGAGGGCATGAAGGCCTATAACTGCCCGAGCTGCGGCGCGGAGCTCATCTGCGATGAGAGCACGGCGGCAACATCCTGCCCCTACTGCGGCAACCCCACGGTCGTGCCGGGGCAGTTTGCGGGCACGCTGAAGCCGGACTTCGTGATCCCCTTCAAGCTCAGCCGCGAGGACGCGATCCAAAGGCTCAAGCAGCATTATAAGGGTAAGGTCTTCCTGCCGAAGAGCTTTTCCAGCGAAAATCATCTGCAGGAGATCAGCGGCGTCTATGTTCCGTTTTGGATGTTCAGCGGCAAGGCGGAGGGCGACGCGCACTTCGACGCCACCCGCTCGCGCACATACAAAAGCGGTGACTATCGGATCACGGAGACGGATCACTACGATGCCTACCGCGCCGGAAGTCTGGCCTTTGAAAAGATCCCCGTAGACGGATCGGAAAAGATGCCGGATGAGCACATGGACTCCATCGAGCCGTATGATTACAGCGAGCTGAAGCCCTTCTCGACAGCCTATCTTCCGGGCTTCCTTGCCGACAAGTTCGATGTGACAGCGGAGGACAGCCGCCAGCGCGCCGATTCGCGCTGTGCAGGTACGCTGAGAAGCGCGCTGGAAAAGACTGTGTCGGGTTATGAAACCTGCTCTGCGCGGGAGAGCAATACAACGATCAAGCGCGGCAAGGTTCACTACGCGCTCATGCCCGTGTGGATGCTCAATACGAAATGGCGCGGCAAGGACTTCCTTTTTGCCATGAACGGACAGACCGGAAAGCTCGTGGGCGACCTGCCTGTGGATAAGGGGCGGTATTGGGCGATGTTCTTCGCCATTGCCGTGCCGCTGTCCGCCATCGGCTCGTTTTTGGCCATGACACTGCTGCGATAGGAGGGCGGACATGAAGAGAAAAATTACAGTCTTGCTGCTCTCGCTGCTGCTCCTGCCTGCATTGTGCGTTCCCGCCTTGGCGGTGATCGAGTATGGGGTGTTCTACGATGAAACGGAGCAGCTCGGCTCCGTGGAGCTGAGCTACGCGGCGGAGCAGACGCTCCCTCGGCTCACGCAGGAGCTTGGCGTCGATCTGCGGGTGGATGCCTTCACCGACGAGGATGTGGATGCCGGCACGAGCGTCGCGGATATTGCGGTATATGTCTATGAGAATTCCGGCTACGGCTGCGGCGAGAAAAGGGACGGCGTTTCGCTGACGCTGCTGCTGCGCGGCACGGAGGACGGCGCTTACACGCTCTCGGAGTCGGATTGGTGCGTGTATGCCCTTCTTGATGCGGCACGAGGCAGCGCACAGGAACTGTCCGACGTTGTACGCGACGCGGTGTCGCCCTACATGGTCCAGCGCGCATGGAACGGCGAGGACATGACCATGAGCGCCACGGCGCTCTCGCAGGCGGTAGATGCCATGGCGGAGAGTGTGGAGAACTATATCCGCGAAAACGCCTCGCCGGATGTCACAGGCGGTGCGGACGCGCCGGACGAGACGGAGACCTCGCCGCCCGAGATCACAGAGCTCCCGGAGCCGGACACATCGTCCATGCGGTACATATTCGACCTCGCCGGCTGCCTCTCATCCGATAGCAGGACGAAGCTGGAGGCACGCGCGGAGGAGATCTCCACGCGCCACAGCTGCGGCGTTTATGTCGCCTTCGTGGACGATTATAAGGTGTACAGCCAAGGAGGCGACGTCTACGAGGGGACCTATCGGTTCTACCACGATAAGCAGCTCGGCATGGGGGATGGGCGTGACGGCGTGATCGTCCTGCTGAGTATGCAGAACCGCAAATATGCCATGTTCATCTATGGCGAAAATGCCGCCTACGCCATCAATGAGTATGGCGCGGAGCAGCTGGAGGGACGCTTTTTAGGCCAGTTCAGCGACGGCAACTGGTACATCGGTGCTGCCGAGTACCTGACCGCCTGCGACGAGTATCTGAGCCTTGCCGAGGCAGGCAAGCCCGTGCGGGAAAGTCCGTGGGCGGTGATCGCGATCGTCGTGATCGTCTCCTGCCTGATCGCGAGCGGCGTTTGCAAGGTGCTTAAAATGAACATGAAGACCGTCCGGCGCGGCGCGGCGGCGGATGAATACGTCACCGGCGAGGGGCTGACGCTGACGGAAAGCAGCGACCGCTTTATGTACACGACCGAAACGCGAACGAAGATCAAGAGCGACAGCTCCGACGGCGGCGGAGGAGGAAGCACCTCGAGCTGCAGCGGGGGCGGCGGCCACGGCCGCAGCGGATCGTTTTAAGAAGGAGGCGGACGATGAAGCATTTGTTCCTGCGCAGGTTCCTTCCGGCGCTTCTCTGCCTGGTATTGGCGCTGAGCCTGACTGCCTGCGGCGGAGAAACCGAGCGACCCGAGACAGAAGGCAGCAGCGGCATGACAGGGGCGCTTTCCGGCGGCAAGGGCAATGCGTCTGAACCAAAGAACGATCCAGACGATCCAGAGAAAGCGGAGGCGGGGCTTGTCCTGCTGCAGGCGTGTATGGCAGAGGATGACCAGTTGGCCGGCGCGGTGGCCTACCTTGGTCAGCGCAAGCCAAACGACAGATCGTCGATGACGGACTGGCTGCTGGAAAACAGCGGTGATCTTGTTTCCGAGCTGCCGTTTCTGCTGGAGATCCCAGCGGAGCGCGTACTCGGCGGAGAGAGCGGCAAGCTCTACTGCATCGTCCCCCGGGACGAGAGCACCAGCCTCGCTGTGAATCATGTGACCTGGGAGTCACAGGGCAACGGAGTGTGGCCGGTGGCGGACGAGGTCCTCTATCGGGAAGAATACGCGCAGCCTGTGCTGGTATTCGTGAATTATGAGGAGTGGCCGGATGAGCCGGACACGGAGGTCAACCTTGTGACCAACGACGGCCTGGAGGTGAAATGGTATCCGCTGACCGATGAGGCCGGCTGCCCCGTCGTGCCCACCGGTGTGAACTACGCCCCCATGCTGATGGATTTTGGAATTATTGGTGCTATCACGGGCCTTGACTATCCCGAGGATTGGGAGCCGGCGGGCGACGACTGGTGGCTGCCGCCTACGGATATGGGTCTGGCAGACACCACCTGGGTCTGTGATGACTGGCTGATGAACCTGCACTACGGCGACTGCGACCCTGACTATGCCGGGATCGCCGAGCTCTACCACCGCTTTGAAGACAATACAGAGCTGACACGGGTCTTTTCCGGCGTGTGGCGCATGGAGGATGACTGCCTGCGGCTGGATCTCTCCGCCGGCGTCGGCAGCTCCCTCAGCGGCAGTTTCCCGATCCTCATCTCCCCCTCCGGCGAGGAGATGCATTTCCAGCGTTCGCGCAGCGGCGAAGGGGTGCCCTTCCTGCCGGACGATATGGACTCCATTGATCTGACACGGAGCTATGGCTGAGTCCCCTTTCATTTTTTCAAACACTCGCAGTTCGCCCCGCATCTGTTCTATCGAGAGACGTTGAAACAAAAAATGCTCGTAAGGCAGTGTGAAGTGATCCTCCTGGCATAACGCACAAGCAAAGCGCCGAAAGTCGCGGCGGCAGGAAAACTGTGTCGCCTGGACATTTAGGAACTGAACGCGTGCTTGGCCGCCTGCTGCTGAAATGTGGTCCCTACTCACCAGCACCCAACAAGTTCAACAAGAAGTAAGGCGGCGATGAGCGTCGGAAATCATGCTCATCACCGCCTTGTTTCACAGTATACCGCAAGGGCGACAGACCTCCTGCACACCGTGAGGTTTCTGTGGAAGAAGCTGTCTATATTCTCCAACGCCAGGGCTATCTGGTGACTGCTCCACCCACTGCATAGCCTTTAAGCATAACTTCTTTTTTGCCCGCTCTTATCAACGGTTCCGGCCAAGAGATAGGAGATACCTCCGGCGTACAGGCGCTGCTTTCCCGCTGCACAGACCGGGAATTGAAGCTTGCCGAAGATATATTGAAACTGTTTTTGATGAAAGTATCGTCCTCTAACTGAAATAATACCTCGAAAAATAATAGAAAAGGTTAGCTGTCGGCTAACCTTTTCGTGCTATAATAGGCGTAGTATGGTGTTCAGAGGTGATGGTTCCATGAAGACAACAGACGAATTGGCCCACGAAATCAGCCGTTCGGACAACATTCTGAACTATCTGGCCGAGAACCACAGTGAAATGCAGCTTGACAGCCTGCCGGAATATCTGGAAAGCTGGCTAAAGCAAAAGGGGTGCTCTAAAGCTGATGCGGTACGGCGCTCCAATCTGAACAAAGCTTATGTGTATCAGATCTTTTCAGGGAAAAAGTACCCTTCGCGGGATAAAGTGATCGCGCTGGCCTTTGGGCTGGAACTGGATGATAAAGAAGTACAAGTGCTCCTGAAACAGGCGGGATACCGGGAGTTATATCCGAGAGATCCGCGCGACGCACTGCTGCTTTATGCCATTGGTCATCACAAGGGAATCATTGATGCAAATGAACTCTTGTATGATCATACTAAGGCGAGCTATCAGAGTCATATCCGCAATCATATCAATCCTTATATTGGTGATGTCTATCTGGGGCAGTTGACGCCCGGAATGCTGGATGATATGTTTGCCAAGTTGATGGATAAAGGACTGTCACCTTCCTCTGTGAAGTATGCACACCGAATTATCGGGGCGGCCCTTGAACACGCCAGAAAGTACCATTACATTGAAAGCAATCCGGCAAGAGATGTGATCACCAAGTTTGGCAAGCAGGGCAAAACACCGGATCCGTATACAGTAGAAGAAATGCGGCAACTGCTTGCACATACAGCAGGAACTGACTGGGAAATGCTTGTTGTTCTGGGTGGGTTATATGGACTACGATTGAGTGAAATCCTTGGTCTGCGGTGGAGAATGTTGATTTGGAGAATAAAACGTTCAGCGTTGTAGAACAGCTTCCTTTTGCGCTTCCGGCAGGAACTACATATGTTGAAAATATGGCGCCTGTAAAATCAAGTGAACGGACGCTGCCTATTACGGCTTTGACGCTGCCATATTTCATTCGGCAGAAAGAGCGGCAGAAAGAACAGAAGTGTCTTTTGAAAATGACAGGTGAACCTTACTATGACAACGATCTGGTACTTGCCAAGCCGAATGGAATTCCGGAGCGTAGGGAGCGAGTCTCTGCGAACTTTGGACAGTTACTCCAGCACCATGGACTCCGGCACATTCGTTTTCATGATCTCAGGCATTCTGCGGCAACCAATATGCACGAACTGGCCGGTGACTTCTATACCGTAGGTCAGATCCTCGGACACAGCTTAAAGGGAATCGGCATCCAGTTTGGAATCTTGAACAATATGGATGCGGTTACAGCTCAGTATGTGGATGTCCGGCTTGATCAAAAGAAATTTGTTCTTGATGCCTACCACAAGGCAGTCTTAAATTATGAAGCATAAATATAGGGACATCCTCACTGTACTATGGGGGATGTCCTTTTCATTCTGCCTGCCGAGCGGCACACGTTTATGCTGGTCTATATAGGGCATCGCAGAAGTATCCGGCACCATTTCGGCACCATAGCATTCAAAAATCGAATACAATATGCGAACGATTGGTCACAAAAAATATCCGCCCATATTCCGATGCGGAAGACTGCAATCCGTGTAAAAGTAAAAAGAACCCGCTGAAACACTTGATTTCAGCGGGTTGGCGGAGATGGAGAGATTCGAACTCTCGCGGGCTTTTACACCCCTACTGCATTTCGAGTGCAGACCCTTCAACCGCTTGGGTACATCTCCGGATGAACATGATTCGGTTTGCAGAAACTTTCGGGCAACCGTTCTGCCCCTTTTGACGCAGTTCACATTATGCCATATTTCCCTGATTTTTGCAAGTAGTAAAAAACGTGACTGCCGCCGGCCTGCCGATTCGAACAGTTTATCCGCAGCAGTCCAGATGCCTGTCAGCCGATTTACCCCTACACGTCAGGACACCGCAGCAGGGCAGAGGGCAGCCTCCGCCAGGAGCGGAAGCCGTTTGATTTCCGCAGGTTCCTTCTGTTAAGAAACTGAAAATAATTCCCGGCGGGGGTAGGTAGAGCAGCGATTTTATGGTATGATGATTTCACAAAACCCTCTGCCGCCGGGGACAGGGCAGGCTCCGCCTGCCGGACGATGCCCCCCTGCCTGCGGCAGAATGGATACCGGATACAAGGAGGCGTTGGCTTGCTGGAGAGACTGCGGAAACAGTGGCAGAACCGGATCGGCCGGACAAAAACGGTGCTGGGAGAAAAGGTGCGGGAGGCGCTGGCCTCCGTGCTGCCCATTACCCTGATTGTGCTGGTTTTGTGCTTTACCGCCGCGCCGGTGCCCACCGATGTGCTGCTGGCGTTTCTTATGGGGGCCGCGCTGCTGATTGTGGGCATGGGGCTTTTTACCCTGGGGGCGGATACCGCCATGCTGCCCATCGGCGAACGGGTGGGCGCCCAGATGACCCGTTCCCGGAAGCTGTGGGTGGTGGTGTCCGTCAGCCTGCTTATCGGCATCATCGTCACCATTTCGGAGCCGGATCTTCAGGTGCTTGCAGGGCAGGTGCCCGGCATTCCCAATGCCGTCCTCATCGGTGCGGTGGCGGTGGGCGTGGGAATTTTTCTGGTGGTGGCGCTGCTGCGGATTCTCTTCCAGATTCCGCTGAACGGGCTGCTGATTGCGTCCTATATCGTCATCTTTTCTTTGGCGGCCTTTGCACCGAAGGACTTTCTGGCGGTAGCCTTTGACTCCGGCGGCGTGACCACCGGCCCCATGACGGTGCCCTTCATCATGGCGCTGGGTCTGGGCGTATCCTCCACCCGAAGCGACGGCAAGGCCGGCGAGGACAGCTTCGGTCTGGTGGCGCTGTGCTCCGTAGGGCCGATTCTGGCGGTTCTCATTCTGGCGCTGACCTATCAGGCCTCCGGATCCTATGTGCCCAATATGGTGCCGGAGGCCGGCGACAGCCGGGAACTGTGGCAGATATTTGCCCGGGGGCTTCCCGTCTACGCAAAGGAGATGGCCATCGCGCTGGCACCCATTGCGGCGTTCTTTGCGATATTTCAGACGGTTTCCCTGCACCTGCCCCGGAAAAATGTGTTGAAAATTACGGTGGGACTCCTGTATACTTATGTGGGGCTTGTCCTGTTCATGACCGGGGTCAACGTAGGCTTCCTGCCTGCGGGCACCTATCTGGGGCGCCAGATTGCGTCGCTGGAGCACAACTGGGTTCTGATTCCCATCGGAATGCTGATGGGCTGGTTTATCGTTCAGGCGGAGCCGGCCGTCCATGTGCTGAACCGGCAGGTGGAGGAACTGACCTCCGGCGCCATTCCCGGGAAAGCCATGAGCACCAGCCTTTCCATCGGCGTGGCGGTGTCCATCGGGCTGGCTATGCTGCGGGTGCTGACGGGACTGCCCGTCCTCGTCCTGCTGGCGCCGGGCTACCTGTGTGCCATCGGGCTTTCCTTCGTGGTTCCCAGGATTTTCACGGCCATTGCCTTCGACTCCGGCGGTGTGGCCTCCGGCCCCATGACGGCCACATTCCTGCTGCCCTTTGCCATGGGGGCGTGTGAGACGCTGGAGGGCAACGTGGTCACCGATGCCTTCGGCGTGGTGGCCATGGTGGCCATGACACCGCTGATTACCATTCAGCTGCTGGGACTTGCGTATCAGTGGAAGCTGAAGCAGTCTGCCGCGCCGGCTGAACATCCGGCGGATGACGACGAGATTATTGACCTGTAAGGGAGGATGCCCATGTCGGCTGATTTTATCATCACCATTACCGACCGCAGCCGCAGCGGGGAATTCGGCGCATGGCTCCGGCAGCAGGGCGCCGCTCTGGTGCTGACGGCGCTGGGCCGGGGCACCGCTACGGCGGAAGTGCTGGACTGTCTGGGGCTGGAAGCCACGGAAAAGGCGGTTTTGCTGTGTGTCCTGCCCGGCAGGAAGGATTTTTTCCGGAAAGCGGTGGAAGAACTTTGGCTGGACATTCCCGGGCGGGGCGTTATGATGTCCGTGCCGGTGTCCAGCATCGGCGGGACGGCGGCCAGAAACCATTTGTTGCAGGGGGAGGCGGAAGAACGTATGGAAAAGGAAGGAACCCATGAGTTGATTGTCGTGATTGCCAATCAGGGCGCCACGGACAGGGTTATGGACGCGGCCCGGGGAGCCGGTGCCACCGGCGGCACCTCGGTTCATGCCAAGGGCACCGGCACGGAGTTGGCGAAGAAATTCTTCGGCGTGTCGCTGGCGGCTGAAAAGGAACTGATTTTCATTCTCACCGCCGCCGAAACCCGAAAGCCCATTATGAAGGCGATTATGGAGAAGGCCGGGATGCAGACGGATGCCCAGGCACTGGTGTTCTC
Organism: uncultured Dysosmobacter sp.; assembly: GCA_934636905.1. GTDB lineage: Bacteria > Bacillota > Clostridia > Oscillospirales > Oscillospiraceae > Oscillibacter. The sequence continues at coordinate 31,585 of CAKUBJ010000002.1, forward strand.
CCTGCCGGTAAGTGACCTGGCAGGACTGCGCCAGCTGGAAAAGTAATAAGGAAAAGAAGCACCCCCGGAGGTATGGCCTCCGGGGGTGCCATTCAGATTGTCGATGAACCCGAAAATCCTGCGCATCGGGAAGGAAAATAGTTACGAAAGAAACCCAAGAGGGGTGTCTTTCGTTTTGAATCATTCATTTTCTGCCCTTGAAAAGGGCAGGAAATGACGTCCCCGGAGGCCATGCCTCCGGGGGCGTTTTTGTATCGAATGCGGCGGTTTTGATTACTCCACCAGACCGGCGGTGATGATGGCCATGGAGTAGACCTCCAGAGCGTTGCAGCCCCGGGACAGGTCGTTGATGGGGGCATTCAGACCCTGCAGAATGGGGCCGTAAGCGTCAAAGTTGCCCATGCGCTGGCAAATCTTGTAGCCAATGTTGCCGGCGTTGATGTCGGGGAAGATGAAGGTGTTGGCGTGGCCGCCTACGGCGCTGGTGATGTGCTTGGTCTTGGCCACCACGGGGGACACGGCGGCGTCGAACTGGAACTCGCCGTCCACGGGGACGTCGGGCATGGCGGCCTTTGCCTTCTCGCAGGCGTTGCGCATCTTGTCCACATCCTCGCCCTTGCCGGAGCCAAGGGTGGAGTAGCTCAGGAAGGCAACCTTGGGGTCGATGCCGAAGACCTTGGCGGTCTTGGCGGTTTCCACGGCGATCTCCACCAGTTCATCCTCGGTGGGCTTGATGTTGATGGCGCAGTCGGCCATGGCCAGAACCTCGTTCTCGCCGGTGGCGGAGGGACGCACCATAATGAAGCAGGAGGAAACGATCTTGCTGCCCGGCTTGGTCTTGATGATCTGCAGGGCGGGACGCACGGTATCGGCGGTGGAGTAGGTAGCGCCGCCCAGCAGGGCGTCGGCATAGCCCATCTTCACCAGCATGGTGCCGAAGTAGTTGGCCTGAGAGAGGGCCTTGCGGCACTGCTCCTCGGTCATCTTGCCCTTGCGCAGTTCCACCATCAGAGCCACCATCTTGTCCATGTCGGGGAAATTGGCGGGATCGATGATCTCGGCGCCCCGGATGTTGAAGCCGGCATCCTCGGCGGCCTTCTGGATTTCCTCGGCGTTGCCCACCAGAACCGGGGTCAGGAAGGTTCCGGACAGCAGACGGGCGCTGGCCTCCAGAATGCGGGGATCCGTGCCCTCGGTAAAGACGATCTTGCGGGGATGTGCCTTCAGCTTTTTAATCAAAAACTCAAACATATTCTGATTCCTCCAGTTTTTTGCAGCATTTTTGGAATGCGGCAGAAAATCCGCCGGCATTCGTGGCATCATATCCCATTATACACAATCCACATCCCCGGTCAATAAAAAAAGTGACAAATTCCATGGTATTTTTCACAGAATTTGCGGTTCGGAGTGGAAAATATGACAGCCGGGCAGGAACTCCGGCCGGAAGGAAAACGGAACGGAGGCAACGCCCCGCGAAAAAAGGTGGAGAGTTTCGTGCACAAGTTCGTGCAGCTTCGCGCCTCGGAGGGCATATACTGAACAGGTTGACATTTTTCCGAAGGAGGGCTGCACATGGAACCGGGAAGACCGGCAGAGGATATAGACGACCTGATCTTTCAGGACGACTGGGAGATCAGCCAGCGATAAAGGGCTGCCGCAATGCGGCAGCCCTCAGCGTGTCGAAAAAGTCTTTTCGCCCCGCTGAGTCAGTTTTCAGAACTTTATAAAGTTCTGAAAACTATAGATTTTAATGGCGCAGGGCACCCTTCTTGGGTTTCCCGCGCACACCCTTCCTTACCGCCGCGGAAAACTCACCACTTTATCGACAGTCTCAAGGGCTGCCGCATTGCGGCAGCCCTCAGCGTGTCGAAAAACTCTTTTCAACACGCTGAGGCAAGTTTTCAGCACGTTTCAAGTGCGGAAAACTTATGATTCAAAACGAAAGGTACCCCTCCCGGGTTTCTTTCGTAACTATCTTCCTTCCCGGCGCGTGAGTCTTCCGGATTTATCGGCAGCCTGCTATCCCCCGTTATCCTTTATGGCTTCATGGCGCTGGGTTACACAATGAACCCGCCGTCAACGGTGAGCACCTGCCCGGTGATGAAGCCTGCCCGCTCCGAGGCAAGGAACGCGGCGGCGGCAGCAATGTCCTCCGGAGTGCCCAGCCGCCCCAAAGGTGTTTCTCTTGCCAGATCGTCCAGCGTATCCTGCCCCAGCACCTGCACCATGTCGGTATTGATGACGCCGGGGGCCACGCAGTTGACCCGGATGCCGGAGGGTGCCAGTTCCATGGCCAGAGAGCGGGTGAGGGCAATGATGGCCGCCTTGGTGCAGGCATAGGCCACCTCGCAGCTGGCGCCCCGCTGCCCCCAGATGGAGGAGATGTTGACGATGCAGCCCCGCTTTTCGGAAATCATATGGGGAAGAACCGCCTTGATGGTGTTCCGGGCGCCCCCCAGATTGACCGCCAGATAGCGGTTCCACATCTCGTCGGAAATATCCTGAAACAGGCTCTGTCCCGCCACGCCGGCATTGTTTACCACCAGTTCCACCGGGCCGAAGGTCTGCGTCAGCCGCCGCACCATTTCTTCTACGGCGGCGCCGTCCGCCACGTCTGCCTGAAAGGCCGCCGCCTGACAGCCCTCCCCGGTCAGTTCCTCCACCAGTTCCTGCGCCTTGTCCCTGTGGGTCAGATAGTTGATGCCCACGGCCCAGCCCTGATGGGCCAGTTCCCGGGCGACGGCGCGGCCGATGCCCCGGGAGGAGCCGGTAATCAATGCGCTTTTCATAGAATGCCTCCTTGTTGTAAATCCGGCGGAAATTATACCATTTCCCCGGCAGAATGTAAAGGAGGAGCCGGCAGGAGGCTCCTTCTCATAACGGCGGAACGCAGCAGGGAGCCGGCGAAAGCCGGCTCCCTGCCTGTTGCTGTATCCCCCTGTCCGGCACGCAGTTCCCTTCCGGGTCTGCTCTGCCATAGGGGTTTTGATTTTTTCTGCCGGCAGACGCTTACTTGCTGCGGCCGAACTGGCAGTCGTTGTTGCCGGAGGTGGTGATCCACATTTCCAGCATATTGATGGGGTCGTTGTAGTCGGCCAGCCAGCCTTCCCGGGCGAAGTCAAAGTTGCCGTTCTTGCGCTCCTGCAGGAAGACGTTCCAGTCCTGAGACTGAATGGTCATCTGGATGCCCACGGCAGCCAGATCCTGCTGCATGGCTTCCGCCACCGCCACATGGCCGGAGCCGTCGTTGGTCAGGTACTCGATGGAGATGGGCGTCTCGGCGGAGAGCATCCCGCTTTCATCGAACTTGTAGCCGGCGGCCTTCAGCAGGGTGCGGGCCTCCTCCAGCGTGGCCTCGTAGTTGTTGTTGATGCCGTAGGGGTCGAAGTAGCCCTGATCCTCCACGTTGGTCTTGAACACGCCGCCGTTGCCGTCCGCCATACCCACGGGGATGAAGGAGTTGGCGGCAATCTGACCGGTCTGACCCACGTTCTCGCAGATGTACTCACGGTCAATGAGGATGTTGAAGGCCTTGCGCATACAGGCGGCCTGCTCCGGGGTCTTGCCGTCGAAAATGGAACTGTTGGCGTTGAAGGCCGCATAATAGGTGCCCAGATTGTCCACAATGTGGAACTCGGGGTCGTTCAGCAGGGACTGGATCTCATCGTTGGGGACGGTGTCGATCATGTCCACGTTATCGGACTTATAGGCGGCATAGATGGCGGTATCATCCGCGGAGAGCATGAACTCCAGAGTTTCCAGAGAAACATTGTCCGCGCCGTACCAGTAGGGGTTCTTGACATAGGTCATGGAGGTGTCGTGGGACCAGGCCGTGCACATGAAGGGGCCGTTGCTGACGAAGCCGGCGTCCTGGCACCATGCACCGGGAGAGGTTTCCCAGCCGGAGGCGGACTCCACGGCAGACTGCTTGACGGGATAGAAGGTGGGGAACGCCATCAGATCCTCCATGTAGGCGCAGGGTGCGGTGAGGGTGAAGGTCAGGGTGGTGGCGTCGGTGGCAGTGACGGCCAGATCATCGGGATAGCCGGCAAAGCCCGCAAAGAAGTAGCTGTAGTCGGCGGCGGTGGCGGTGGAGGCCGCACGCTTCCAGGAGTATTCAAAGTCGGCGGCGGTGAGATCCGAGCCGTCAGACCACTTCAGGCCGTCCTGCAGGGTGACGGTGTAGTTCAGGCCGTCCTCGCTGACGGTATAGCCGGTGGCACAGGCAGGCACCGTGTGCCCCTCGGCATTGTAGGTGTACAGGCCGGAGAAGGAAGCGGCCGCCAGGCAGGCGCCGTCCACGGAGCTGTTCAGGGCGGGATCCAGGAAGTTCGGCTCAGAGGCCAGGTTCAGCCGCAGGGTGGTGGAGCCGTTGGTCATCTTGACATCCTGGAAGAACTTGGTGCCGAACACGTTGGCATACATGCCCTCCACATAGCTCTTGAGCATGTAGATGTCATTGTAGTAGTAAATGGGAAGGATGCAGTAGTTGGACATCAGAATGTCCTCGGCTTCATGCATCAGTTCCGTACGCTTGGCGTAGTCGGTTTCGGCCTTGATCTCGTCGATCAGGGTGTTGTACTGATCCCAGTCATTGATGGGGTCAATAAAGGCATCGCTGACCAGCGTGGCCGCATCGGGGACGGTTTCATCGGTGCCGGAGTTGGTGGTGCCGCTGGGTGCGTCGGTCTTCTGACCGCCGCAGGCAGCCAGAGACAGCGCCATCACCAGCGCAAGAATCAGGGCAAGGCTTCTTTTCATGGGGGTTCCTCCTTTTCATTTTTGTTCCGGGACAGTCTGCCCCGTTCCCGCTTTCCAGGGAAAGCGGGAACGGCAGGGGCCCCTGCCGTGAGTTGGGAAAACTGTTCCGAAAACGATTTATTATACACATTTCGTGTATTTTACGAAATCATAGCACAGCGCCTGTGCCGGGATCAATGGGCAATCTCTCAGAAATTTCCGCAGAACCTGCGGGCTTATTTGTTCCAGCAGGCAACCAGATGGCCGCCGCCCCGATCCGTCAGCGCCGGGCATTCCTGCGCGCACTGCTCCGTGGCGTAGCGGCAGCGGGTGCGGAAGGGGCAGCCGCTGGGCATATTCAGCGGGCTGGGTACATCGCCGGTAAGCACGATCCGCTGCCGCTGCCGGGCGGTTTTCGGATCGGGGATAGGCACGGCGGACAGCAGGGATTCCGTATAGGGATGCAGGGGGTGGGCATTCAGCTCGTCGGCATCGGCAATCTCCACCATCCGTCCCAGATACATGACGGCAATCCGTTTGGAAATATGGTGCACCACCAGCAGGTCGTGGGCGATGAAGAGATACGCCACCCCCAGCTTGGCCTGAAGTTCCTCAAACATATTGATGACCTGCGCCTGAATGGACACATCCAGCGCAGACACCGGCTCGTCGCAGACGATGAACTTGGGATCCACCGCCAGTGCCCGGGCAATGCCGATGCGCTGGCGCTGGCCGCCGGAGAACTCATGGGCATACCGGGTGGCGTGCTCGGCGTTCAGCCCCACATAGTTCATCAGTTCCAGAATTTTCTCCCGGCGCTCCTTCCGGTTAGAGTAAAGGTGATGGACGTCCAGCGGCTCCCCGATGATGTCCTCTACGGTCATACGGGGATCCAGCGAGGAGTAGGGATCCTGAAAGACCATCTGCATCTGCTTGCGCATCTGGGTAATGTTTCTGGCGGTGACCTCCTCACCCTTGAAGAAAATCTTTCCGCCGGTGGGTTCATAGAGCCGCAGCAGCGTGCGGCCCACGGTGGTCTTGCCGCAGCCGGACTCCCCCACCATGCCCAGCGTCTCTCCCTCGTTGATGGTGAAGGACACGTCGTCCACGGCCTTCAGGGGAACGGTTTTTCCGAAGCCCACCCGCACCGGGAAATACTGCTTCAGATGCTCCACCCGTACCAGTTCCTGACTCATGCCTCTGCGCCTCCCTTCTCTGCCTGCCGTTTGACGTTCATCCAGCAGGCAGCCTGATGCTTTCCGTTGATGGTCATCTCCCGGGGCGGCTCCTCCAGACAGATTTTCATGGCCTCATCGCACCGGGCGCAGAAAGCACAGCCCTTGGGCAGATTCAGCACGTTGATGGGGGTGCCGGCAATGGGAATCAGCTTCTCCTTCATGTTCCCCACGTTGGGGATGGAGCGCAGAAGCCCCCGGGTATACTCATGGCAGGGGTTGTAGAAAATTTCGTCCGCCGTGCCCCGTTCGCAGACCTGACCGCCGTACATGACGATGATATTGTCGCACATATCGGCAATCACCCCCAGATCGTGGGTCACAAGGATCACCGCCATGCCCATCTTCTCCTGAAGTTCCTGCATCAGTTCCAGAATCTGGGCCTGAATGGTCACGTCCAGCGCGGTGGTAGGCTCGTCGGCAATGAGGATATCCGGCTCGCAGGCCAGCGCCATGGCAATCATCACCCGCTGGCGCATGCCGCCGGAAAGCTCGTGGGGGTACTGTCTGACCCGCTTTTCCGGCTCGTTGATTCCCACCAGTTCCAGCATCTCCACCGCCCGGGCCCGGGCCTCGGCGCCCCGGCGGGAGGTGTGCAGTTCAATGGCCTCCCGCAGCTGGTTGCCGATGGTGAACACCGGGTTCAGGCTGGTCATGGGATCCTGAAACACAATGGAGCAGCATTTGCCCCGGAAGCCGCTCATCTGTCTGGGAGTCCATGTGGTAAGATCCTCGCCCTTGTAATAGATATGGCCGTCGGTGATCCTGCCGGTATCCGCCAGAATCTGCATGATGGAATACGCCGTCACGCTCTTGCCGGAGCCGGATTCCCCCACGATGCCCAGCACCTCGCCGGCATCCAGATCGAAGGATACGCCGTTGACGGCGTGCACCTCGCCGGAATCGGTGAAGAAGGAGGTGTGCAGGTTCTGCACGCTCAGAAGATGTTCATTCATACCGTTCACCTCTCACCGTTTCAGCTTGGGATCGAAGGCGTCCCGCAGGCCGTCCCCCAGCAGGTTCAGGCTCAGTACAATCAGGCAGATCATCAGTGCGGGGAACACCAGCTTGTAGGGATAGCTCTGAAGCCCCTCCCGGGCGGCGTTGGCCAGCGAGCCAAGAGAGGGCATGGGCGCCCGGACACCCAGCCCCACGAAGCTCAGGTAGCTCTCCGTGAAAATGGCGGAGGGCACCTGCAGCGCCGTGGAGATAATAATCACGGACAGGCAGTTGGGCAGGATGTGCTTCCGGATGATCCGCCCCGGCCGCGCCCCGATGGAGCGGGCCGCCAGAATATACTCGTTCTGCTTGATGGACAGGATCTGTCCCCGGATCAGCCGCGCCATGCCCACCCAGTACAGCAGGCCAAAGACGATGAAGATGGAAACCATGTTGGTGCCCAGCCGGGCAAATACCGTTCCCGTCAGGTTCAGCCGCTGATCCAGCACCACCGACAGCAGGATGATGATCAGCATATCCGGCAGGGCGTAGATAATATCCACAATCCGCATCATAATCAAGTCTGTTCGCCCGCCTATATAGCCGGAAACACTGCCGTAAATCATGCCGATGATCAGCACGATGAGGCTGGCGAAAATGCCCACTACCAGAGACACCCGCGTCCCGTAGATGACCCGGATGAAATAGTCCCGGCACTGCTCATCGGTGCCGAAGATGTGGGGGAAGCGCTGGCCGCCCTCGGCGATATACTGCTGCTCCATCTCGCTGTAGGCAAAGGGAGCCAGATTCTTGGCGCCCTTGTCCCGCCTGCCGTTGACGGAGAGGATTTCCTCATACCGGTAGGGCACAATCATGGGGGCGACGATGATGGTAATGAGCACCACGGTGAGGATGGCGAGGCTCATCACCGCCAGCGGGTTTTTCAGCAGCTTGCGCATTCCGTCCCGGAAGAAGGTGGTGCTCTCGCTCATCACGTCCTGCTGACGCTTTTCCTCCTCCGTGGCCTTCTCGAATTTCTTCAGGTCGATCTGGGTGCTGAGGATCTGCTTTTTTGGCATTGCGTCCGCATGGTAATTGTTGTCCATTCCCCGTGCCCTCCTCAGTCATATTGAATGCGGGGATCCACAACCTTATACAGCAGGTCGCAGATCAGGTTTGCCAGCACCATCAGGGTCGCCAGGAAAATGGTGGTGGCCATAATCAGGGTATAGTCCCGGTTGGTAATGGCGCTGACGAATTTGCTGCCGATGCCGCCTACGGTGAAAATCGTTTCCACCACCATGGAGCCGGTGATGATATAGGCAATCTGGGGGCCGGCGTAGGTGATGACGGGAATCAGGGAGTTCCGCAGGGCGTGCTTGAAAATCACCTTCCAGCGGTTGACGCCCTTGGCCTTGGCGGTGCGGATGTAGTCCTGACTCAGGGCATCCAGCATACTGGTTTTGGCCAGCCGGGTGGTGTAGGCCATGGGATAGGCCGACAGGGCAATCACCGGCAGGGTATAGTGCACCTCCGTAGCGCTCCACACCGGGAACCACTCCAGCTTGATGGCAAACACCAGAAGCAGCAGTGTCGCCAGCACAAAGCTGGGCACCGCGGTAAACAGCGTGGAGAAGAACACAATCAGCCGATCCGGCCATTTGTTCCGCATCAGCGCCGCCAGACTGCCGAAAATAATGCCGCACACCAGCGCCAGAGAGATGGCCATCAGGCCCAGCTTGGCGGAGACGGGGAAGGAGTCCTTGATAATATCCGTGATGTTGCGGCCGTTTTTCAGGGAAACGCCGAAGTCCCCCTTCAGCAGGTTGCCCATATACAGCAGGAACTGCTCCGGCAGCGGCTTATCCAGATGATAGCGCGCCTCCAGCGCCGCAACGGTGGCAGGATCCAGCGCCTTCTCCCGGTTAAAGGGGCCGCCCGGCACCATATGCATCACGAAAAACGTGATGGCGCTGATGAGGAAAACCGTCAGGATTGCAAGCAGCACCCGCTTGATAACGTACCGTGTCACACAATTACCTCCTTAGAGAACTAATGCAGTAAAATAAAAAACACCCTCGATCAACAGGGGGTAAACGCACCCGGCGGCAGGTTGTGCCGTCAGGCAGGAGCAGTTTTGCCAAACCGGCAGCGGCGCCGGACGTGGTAAGCACACATGGAATACAGTTGTATTTCAGGAATGTTTGGGCACAGCGGTGCTCGTCAAAACCGTGTTCGCCCTGAAAGATCAAGGGATTTCTTTATAATATACTGGTTTAGACTCCTTATGTCAACCGATTCCGGTATAATTTTTTGTACAGATTTCCGAAAATGCCGCAAAAAGCGCAAAAAACTGCCAGCTTTTCAATATTTTCTTAAAATTGGGAAAACCGCGCCGGAGAGGGCAGGCTTTTTCGGAAGTCCCCGCCTTCGCCTCTTTTTCCGTCGGAAAACAGAAAAACCGGGGTGTGCCGCAGCGCGGTACACCCCGGGGTTTGATTCGCTTCTTTCCGCTTCCGGCGCCGAAAATCCGGAACCCATGCCGGAAGCCGCCGTTTTCACGGTGTGCCTTTCCGACAGAGGGCTTACTCCTCCCGGAAGACGATATGCCCCGGCTCGGCGGAGTCGATGATGGCCAGAGACTTCAGGTTAAAGCCGGCGGCGCGCAGACGGTCGCCGCCCCCCTGAAAGCCCTTTTCCACGGCGCAGCCGATGCCCACCAGTTCCGCCCCTGCGGCGGTGACGATGTCGCACAGCCCCCGCATGGCTTCGCCGTTGGCCATGAAGTCGTCAATGATGAGCACCTTGTCGTCGGCGGAGAGCCATTCCTTGCTCACCAGCAGGGTAACCTTCTTTTTGTAGGTGTAGGAGTAGATGTCGCTTTTGTACAGGCCGCCCTCAATATTGTCGCTCTTGGCCTTTTTGGCAAAGAGCATGGGCTTGTGATAGTGCATGGCCACGGCCTCCGCCAGTGCAATGCCGCTGGCCTCGGCGGTGAGAATCAGGGTCACTTTGTCCATGTCGAAGTACTTCCCGAACTCCTCCGCAATCCGACCCAGCAGGCCGGTGTCAATCCGGTGATTCAGAAAGCCGTCCACCTTGATGATGTTCCCGGGCAGAACCTTGCCCTCTTTTACAATGCGCTCCTTCAACTCCTGCATATCAACAACCCTCACAGTTTCATAAAGTAATGATGGAAAACGTTTTTGCCATAGGATACTCTCCTATTATCCCGGATTTCGACAGGTTTTGCAAGTGTTTTTCCCAACAAAAAGCATCTGTCAAAAGGTGATACCTTTGTGAAAATGACCGCCGCCGAAAGACAAATGGGAAAATACCGCGCCGTGCGGGACGCACAGCGCGGTCTGAAGCGGTTATTTTCCTTCCAGCCTGTCGGCGGCGGCGCTGAGCCAGTCCCCCTGAAAAGACTCGATTTTCCCGGCGTCCGTCAAAGCCGCCAGTGCCGGGTCGATGGGCATCTCCGCCAGCAGGGGCAGCTTCCGCTCCGCGGCGGCCTGGGCGGTTTTGCCCTCTCCGAAGAGATAAATCTTCTTGCCGCAGTCCGGGCAGGCCACATAACTCATGTTCTCCACCAGACCCACAATAGGGACTTCCATCATCTCCGCCATCTTCACGGCCTTTTCCACCACCATGCCCACCAGTTCCTGGGGGGAGGCCACAATAATGATGCCGTCCAGGGGGATGGACTGGAACACGGACAGGGACACGTCGCCGGTGCCCGGCGGCATATCCACAAACAGATAGTCGCAGTTCCAGAGGACGTCCGTCCAGAACTGCTGCACCACGCCGGAAATCACGGGGCCGCGCCAGATGACGGGGTCGGTTTCATGCTCCAGCAGCAGATTGATGGACATAATCTGGATTCCGGTTCCGGACTCCATGGGAATCAGGGCGTTCTCCGTGCCCATGGCGCGGCCATGGACGCCGAAAGCCTTGGGGATGGAGGGGCCGGTAATGTCGGCGTCCATAATGCCCACCTGATACCCCCTGCGGCGCATGGTCACCGCCAGCTGGCTGGTGACCATGGATTTGCCCACGCCGCCCTTGCCGGACACAATGCCGTACACCTTGCCCACACGGGCCTCCGGATGATGGGCCTTCAACAAAGACTGAGGCTCCCGGGAGGAACAGCTCTCTCCGCAGGTGGAGCAGTCATGCGTGCACTCGCTCATAAATCATCGTTCTCCTTTTCCTGTTTTCTTTGATTGCAGCCGGCTGCGGCGGCATGGGGACAGCACCGGAGCCGGCAGGTTATTCCTCATTCATTATACCCTTTCCGCCGGTTTCGTCAACACCCGGAAGGGCGGCAGGCGCTACGCGTGCAGCAGCAGGGAGCGGACGGTGATGTTGACGCCCCCCAGAATAAACAGCGCAATGGCCAGTTTTTCCAGCGTGTCGTTCCGGATGTGTCCGGAGAGAAGGCGGGCAATCCCGTAGGAAACCAGCAGCGCCGCTCCGGAAATCAGGGAGAATTGCAGACAGGCAGCGTCCAGCATCCCGCTGCCGCAGTACAATGCCAGCCGGAAGAGGTTTTCTCCCCAGAACAGGAAGCAGATGCTTCCCTTGAACTCCTCGTAATCTCTGGCCGTGCGCTGGAGGTACGCCACCAGAAACAGCCCGATACCGAACAGGCCGCTGCATACGCCGGAGAAAAATGCTGCCAGATACCGTGCCGCAGGGTTCTCCCTGCGGCAGGAGGGGCGCGCCGTCCTCAGCTTCCGGGCGGCCATCTCCAGCCCCAGAAACGCCACCACAAGTCCCAGCGCCGTTTTCACCACCCAGGGCATGGAAAACCGCAGCAGCCACGTTCCCGGAATCACGCCGGCCATCATGGCCAGCAGCATGGGCAGAATCCTGCGCCAGTCGAAGTGTTTCCGGTTCTGCCATACAATGCAGGTATTGACGCAGAGATCCGGCAGAAGGGTGCCGGGGGTAATCAGGGTATTGTCCAGCCGCAGGGACAGCAGCGGCGCGGAAATCAGCGGGTTGCCGAAGCCGATGAGCCATTTGACGGTGTAGGCCAGAAATTGAGCCAGAAAAATGAACAGAGTCACGTCCCATGTAAATTCCATAAGGCAGCCTCCCCAGTATGATACATATGAAATATAGCACATTCCCATCGGAAAGGGAAGCCTGCTTTGCATCCGGAAGTGCGGCACATTTCCGACAGCCGGTTCCCATATGCCCATACAGGAGAAAGGGACGCGGCCTGAAAGACCGCGTCCCCGAGACTGTCAATATAACCCGAAAAGCTTGTGCGCCGGGAAGGAAGATCGTTACGAAAGAAACCCGGGAAGGGTGTCTTTCGTTTTGAATCATAAGTTTTCTGCACTTTTCAAGTGCAGAAAACTTGCGTCCCCTGCTTTATCTCCGTTTTATCCTTGATGCGCTTCCCTGCCCCGCAGCAGGAGAGTATCGCCTGTCGGGATTACAGCCGGGTCACAACGGGAATGACCATGGGGCTGCGCTTGGTGTTCTTGAAGAGGTAGCTGCTGACGGCAGACTTCACCGCGCTGCGGAGTTCGCCGTCGTCCCGGCTGCGCTTGCGGCCGCTGACGCCGTCGGCGGCGTCCATGGCCACGTTCTGCAGTTCCTTCATCAGGTCGCCGGACTCCTTGACGTAGATAAAGCCCCGGGTGATGATTTCCGGCGGCGCCAGCAGGGCGCCGTCCTGCCCGGCGATGGGAAGCACCACCACCACCATGCCGTCCTCGGCAAGGCGCTTGCGGTCCCGCATGACCACGGCCCCCACGTCGCCCACGCCGGAGCCGTCCACATAGACCTCCCCGGCAGGCACGGAGCCGCCCAGCTTCATGCTCTTTCCGGTGATTTCAATGACGCCGCCATTATCGGCAATGGCAATGTGATTGCGCTCCATGCCCATCTGCTGGGCCAGCTGGCAGTGAATCTGCAGCATCCGCTGCTCCCCGTGGAGGGGGACGAAGAAACGGGGCTTCGTCAGGGCGTGGATGATTTTCAGTTCCTCCTGACAGGCGTGGCCGGAAACGTGGAGCATATCGGCCCGGTCATAAATCACCGTAGCGCCCTTGCGGAACAGTTCATTGATGACCCGTCCCACCGTTACCTCATTGCCGGGGACGGCGGAGGCGGAGAGAATCACCTTGTCCCCGGCGCCGATTTCCACCTGCTTGTGGGTGGAGAAGGCCATGCGGTACAGGGCGCTCATTTCCTCTCCCTGAGAGCCGGTGGTAACGATGACCTGCTTGTTCTTGGGCAGGTTCTTGATTTTGTTAATGTCCACCAGCGTGTTCTTGGGCACCTTCATGTAGCCCAGTTCCGTGGAAACCTTCATCATGTTCTCCATGCTGCGGCCGGTGACGGCCACCTTCCGGCCGCACTGGGCGGCGGCGTCCAGCACCTGCTGCACCCGGTGGACGTTGGAGGCAAAGGTGGTGACGATGATGCGCTCGTCACAGTTCTGGAACTGACGCATGAAGGTGGCGCCCACCGTCCGTTCGGAGGGGGTGAAGCCGGGGCGCTCCACATTGGTGGAGTCGGCGCACAGGCACAGAACGCCCTCCTTCCCCAGTTCCCCCAGCCGGGCAAGGTCAATGACCTCCCCGTCAATGGGGGTGGAGTCGATTTTGAAGTCGCCGGTGTGGACAATGGTGCCCATCTTGGTGTGGATGGCAAAGGCCACAGAGTCGGCAATGGAGTGGTTCACATGGATGAACTCCACGGTGAACTTCCCTGCCCGGACGCTCTTCCCCGGCTCTACGGTGATGAGTTTGGTGGACTTCACCAGCTGGTGCTCCTCCAGCTTCAGCTTGATGAGGCCGGCGGTGAAACGGGTGCAGTAGATGGGCAGATTGATCTGCTTGAGGACATAGGGGATGGCGCCGATGTGATCCTCGTGGCCGTGGGTGATGAACAGGCCCCGGATCCGGGACTTGTTCTTGATGAGGTAGGTCACATCGGGGATCACGCAGTCGATGCCGTACATATCGTCCCCAGGGAAGGCCATGCCGCAGTCCACCACGATGATTTCACCGCCGTACTCATAGGCGGTCATGTTCTTGCCGATCTCGTTGAGGCCGCCAAGAGGGATGATTTTCAGTTTTTCTGCCATAGATGATAAAACTCCTTTGAAATCGCCGGGGCACAGGCGCTCCGGCGGAATATGTAAGGATTTCCCTGAAAGCCGGTACGGGACAGCACCGATGGGCGCAATAAATTAAAGACGTCCGTTGGCCGCGCGGCCCCGTTTCGCCGGCGGAGGTTCGGTTTCGTCTGTTCAGTCCGGATCCGGATGCTCCGGGACGTGCCGCCGGCGTGAGCCGGCCGACTGGTTCTGCCCGGAGATCGTGTATGGAAAACCCTTTTTATTATTCAACCGCAGATACATCGCGGTAAAATACGAAAGAAAGAAATATGGAGAAACCGCAGGTGAGGCTTGCTCCCTGACGCTGAATTTGATATAGTATAACACAGATCCCCGCATTTGTATACATAAAATTTTGTAAATTGTCATGGAGCGTGCCTGCCGCAGGCAAAAAACGCGGCGGTTTCCCCCGGATACCGCCGGTGCGCCGGCAGGCGGCTGCATGAATGCCGATAGAGGACAAAGGGGTAGAGAAGGATGCGAACCACCATCAAAATGATTGCGGAGCGGGCCGGGGTATCCATCGGAACGGTGGATCGGGTGCTCCATGACCGACCCTATGTAAAGGCGGAGGTGCGGGAGCGGGTGCTCCGGGTGCTGGAGGAGCTGGACTACCGTCCCAACCGCATGGCCAGCGCACTGGCCACCAGCGGCACCCCCCGGCATCTGGCGCTGGTGCAGCCGGAGTGGGAAAAGGGCTATGTGCAGGAGGAGATGGAGGCGGGGGCCGCCCGCTTTCTGGAGGAGTACCGGGACTACAACGTGACGCTGGATCTGCGCACCTACCCCCGGGGGGACGACGGGGAGTGCCGCCGCCTGCTGCACGAGGCGGCGGAGACAGGGGCGCAGGCCATTGCCCTGTGTGCCTCCGACACGCCGGAAATCCGGCTGGCCATGGAGCGTCTCGCAGAACGGGGAACCCCTGTGGCCACCTTCAATTCCGATGTCCCCGGCGGCCGCCGCCTCTGCTATGTGGGAGAGGACGGACACCACGCCGGCCGGGTGGCCGGGGAGATTGCCTCCCGGCTTCTGAAAAAGGACGATGCCTTTCTGGTGATTTATGCCGACCCGGCCTACAGCGCCCACAAGGCCCGGGTGGACGGCTTTCTGGAGCGTCTGGAGGAGCGGGGGATTCCCGCCGGAAACGGGATGGTGGCGGCCACCCACCGGGATTACCGCCAGACCGCCGACGCCGTGGCCGATGCCCTGACCCGCCATCCGGCGCTGAAGCTGGTGTACATGGCCAACCCCAGCGTGCCGGCCTGTGTGGAGGTCATCGACAGCCGGGGGCTGACGGGGAAAATTCACGTCCTGACCCACGACTGCGGCCCTGAGATTCAGGGGCTGCTGCGCAGCGGACAGGTGGATTTCACCATCGGGCAGGATTTGGCCTGCCAGCCGTATCAGGCGCTGAAGCTGCTCTTCGGCGCGCTGATGGGACAGCCGCCGAAGCAGGACTGCTACGATACCGCCAGCCCCATTCTGAACGCGGAAACCATCTGACCGGCAGGTGGATTGACCCATAGAGAAAACCGGAGCCGCGCGTTTTTCGCGCGGCTCCGAACGTCTCCCGGGGGAACGGAGGCAGTCAGCATCCATGCGGCGGCGGAAACGGCAGGGAGGGACTGCAAATTCCCTTGCAATGCAGGTCGAAACGCGGTACACTACCATCAGATTTCTCTTTTCCGGGAGGACGCGCCATGAAACCTGTCCGGCCGCTGGGGCTGTATATCCACATCCCCTTCTGCAAATCCAAATGCGTCTACTGCGACTTCTACTCCCTCTCCGGCAGGGAGGGACGCATGGACGACTACACCGCCGCCCTCTGCGCCCATCTGCGGGAAACGGCGCCCTTTGCCGCCGCCTACACGGTGGACACGGTCTACTTCGGCGGCGGCACCCCCAGCTATCTGGGGGAAAAGCGGCTGCGGGAAATCCTGAAAACCGTGGAGAAGCGGTACCATCTGGCGAAGGAGCCGGAGATTACGCTGGAGGCCAACCCGGATTCCGCCGGGGACTGGAAAGCCCTCCGGGCACTGCGGCGGGCGGGCTTCAACCGCATCTCTCTGGGGATGCAGTCCGCCTGCGACGAGGAACTGAAGGCCATCGGCCGGGTGCACACGGCGGCGCAGGTGGGGCAGGCGGCGGAGGCCGTCCGCAGAGCCGGATTCAAAAACCTGTCCTTGGATTTGATTTACGGCCTGCCCCATCAGACGCAGGCGCGGTGGATGGAAAATCTGGCCGCCGCCGTGGAACTGAATCCGGAGCATCTGAGCTGCTACGGGCTGAAGGTGGAGGAGGGAACCCCTCTTTTTGCCATGCAGGACACCGCCGGCCTGCCGGGGGACGAGGAGCAGGCGGATATGTATCTGCAGACCGTGGAGTTTCTGAAGCAGTACGGCTATGAGCAGTACGAAATCTCCAACTTTGCAAAGCCCGGATACGCCTCCCGCCACAATCTGAAATACTGGCAGCTGCAGGAGTACGCCGGCTTCGGGCCCGGCGCCCACAGCGATTTCGGCGGCGTCCGGTACGCCTACGCCAAAGACCTGGACGCCTACATTGCCGCCGCCCGGGGCGGGGCGTTCCAGTTTTCGGAAAACAGCGCCATTCCGCCCCGGGACAGGGACACGGAGTGGGTGATGCTGGGGCTGCGCACCGTTTACGGGCTGGACCCCGCAGACTACGAGCACCGCTTCTGCCGCCGGTTTGACCCCATTTTCCTGCCCTTTCTGCAAAAGTGCGAGGCGGCAGGCTACGCCCTGCTGGAGGACGGCCGCTGGCACCTGACCCCCCGGGGCTTTCTGGTGTCCAACCGGATTATCTCCGCCCTGCTGGATGCCCAAGCAGCGGAGAAGCAGCGCCGGGCGGACGCCGCCGCCCGGGGTGACTTCCGGGTGCGGCTGGACTGAGGTTCAGCCGGCGCCCCATGGCTGCGGCAGAAGCGCCCCTGCGGGGGCTTCCCATCGTGATTTTACAGGGTGACAGGCGGTGCGCCGCCGTCAGGAAAGGATGATACCATGTACGTTTACAGTCCCGGGCAATGGGCACTGCTGTTTTTCTTCTACTGCTTCTGCGGATGGGTGTGGGAGTCCTGCTATGTATCCGCAAAGCAGCGCCGCTGGGTCAACCGCGGCTTCCTCCACGGCCCTCTGCTGCCCATCTACGGCTCCGGCGCCATTATCATCCTTTTCGTGACCCTGCCGGTGGCGGATAATTTCTGGCTGGTGTACCTGCTGGGGACGCTGGCCGCCACCGCGCTGGAATATGTGGTAGGCGCCGTCATGGAGCAGCTGTTCAAGGTGCGCTACTGGGACTACTCCAAACAGCCCTGCAACCTCCACGGCTACATCTGCCTCAGCAGTTCCATTGCATGGGGCTTTTTCTCCGATCTGCTGGTCTACTGGATTCATCCGCCGGTTGACCGGCTGCTGCACCGGCTGCCGGCACTGCTGGTCAATCCGCTGGCGGCGGTCATTGCCGCCGCGTTCATCGTGGATACCGTCAAGTCCACCAAAGCGGCCGTCGACCTGCGGGAGGTGCTTACCCGCCTCACCGAGGAGAATGCCGAGCTGCGGAGGCTGGCGCAGAAGGCGGAGGCGGTGCAGTCCCGCACGGAGGAGGAACTGCGGGCTTTCCGGGAAAAGACTTCTCTGGACAAGTACCTGCTGCAGTCCTATCTCAGTGAGGAACTGGAAACTCATCGCGCCGTGAAGCAGGCCCGGAAGCAGCGCCGCCGTGAGGCGCTGGAGGCCGCCTTCCGCCGCCGGGTGGAATCCAAGCTGGAGGTGCTCTCCAACATTGCTCAGGCGCTGGAAAAGACCCGTGCCGCGCTGGATGACGGCGTGGACGAGCCGGGGGAAAAGGCGCTGGCACAGCACCGGGCGGAACTGGACAGCCTCATCGATGCCGTCCGCCAGAAGGAGGCACAGGTGCGCACCCGCTCCATCCAGCGCTACGAGGCCACACTGCGAATCCTCCGGGCCAACCCCACTGCCCGGGCAAAGGAGGAGTTCTCCGAGGCGCTGTCCTCCCTGCGGAAGCTGCTGGAACGCTGAGGGCGGCATTGTAAAGCGGTACAGAAGCACACCCCCGGCGCCGTGTCGGCGCCGGGGGTGTCTTTGTATGAAAGAAACGCCGCCCCCTTCCCGGCAGAAGCACCCCCCGGTGCCGCGGCACCGGGGGTTGTTTTCCGTCATATACACCGTTCCGGTTTTACGCTTCCAGCAGGCGGAGCATTTCCTCCGCCGGATCCAGAACAGGCAGACGGATCTGCCCTTCCAGCGCCTCCCGGAAATAGGGGAAGTGGGTGCAGCCCAGCACCAGCGCCTCCGCCCCGGCGTCCTCAAACCATGCGCACAGTTCCGGCAGGCGGTGGCGGGCAATCAGTGCCTCCGGCTCCTCTCCGGCCTCAATGGACAGCACCACCGGCAGCAGCCCGGCGGTGCGCAAAGTCAGTGCCGGATTGACGGCCAGCATGGTGCGCTCAATGCCCGCCGCCCCCTGGGCGTTGGCGGCAATCACCGCCAGTGAGCGGTACCGGGGCGCCAGCTGCCGGTACACGTCCAGCGGCGTGACGATGTTCAGCCCCGTTTCCCGGGCAATGGGTGTAAAATCCACGGAGCCGGAAAGGGAATTGCAGTAAATCAGCGCCCTCCGGCAGCCGTGCGCCGCCTGCGCCTGCCGCAGCAGGGCGGTGACGGCGGCAGCTTTCTCCTCCGGCGGGGAAATCTGAAAGGCCGTCTGCCGGTTTGGATCCTCCGACACCGGGCAGAACAGCCCGGCAAGACCCCGGGCAGCCAGCAGATCCATCCCCATGCGGGTGTCCACCGGGGTGCCTGCCATAACGATAATGGGTTCCATCTCTGTTCGCTCCTGTCTCTGACGTTCAGCCGAGTTTTTTCTGGAAATTGCCGCAGATCCGCACGCCCTCCTGCAGGGTGATGAAGGCATGGGGATCCAGTTCGTGGACAAGGTGGAAGAGTTCCTCAATCTCATACTTGGAAAGGCACACGCACAGCACATGGACGCCCTCCCCGGTGTAGGCGCCTACGCCTTCCCACCAGGTCACGCCCCGTCCCATCCTGTCCAGAATGCGCCGCCCCAGTTCCTTCTCTCTGGCCCGGGTGAAAATCAGCGCCTGCACGCTGATGTTCTGCTGATGCGCCTTGTCCACCATCATGGCGGAGGCGAAGTTGTAAATCACGGAATAGATGGCCACCTCCGGCTTGAAAAGCAGCAGGCACACGGCGTACAGAAAGGCATTGAAGGTCATGGAGAACCGTCCCACGGTGAAGCGGCTGCCCTTTTTGCTCAGGCACAGGCCGATGACGTCCAGCCCGCCGCCGCTGCCGCCGCAGGTAAGCACCAACCCAGAGCCGATGCCGGAGAGGATACCCCCCAGCAGGCAGCAGGTCAGGGTGTCGTCCACCAGCATGGCGGAGGGGGCGGGAATCACACTGTAGAAGAGGGAGAATGCCGTTGTGCAGACCACGGTTTTCAGCACGAACTTCTTCCCCAGAATCCGGCGGGCATACAGCAGAATGGGAATGTTGGAGAGAAAGTACAGGATGCCCGCAATGTCATAGCGGTCAAAGTTCAGGCCGCCCCAGGTCTGGAGCAGCGTCCGGATCAGCTGGCACACGCCCATGCTGCCGCCGGCATAAAGTCCCAGCGGGACGATGAAATAATTCAGGGAAAACGCAATCAGAAGTTCTCCGAAAATACACGCCAGCATCCGGAGTCCCGGACGGTGCACTGCGGTGTTGAGCATTTTCTTCCGCCCCTTTCCTGTGTCTGTGCAGGTATCTGCTGTGCAGTTTCTGCGGTTACGGCTCCATTATACAGCCCCTGCCCCAAAACCGCAAGATTTCCCGCAAGTTTTACAGGCTGTAGCGCAGAGAGTTGTAAAGCCGGTTCTTCGCCCGGCTCAGCGTCCGGGAAACGGTGGAGCGGTTCAGGTGAAGCTTCAGGGCAATCTGCCCCATGGTAAGGCCGTGGTCATAATAAAGTTCCAGCACCTGCCGCTGCCGCTCCGTCAGCACCTGCCGGCGGGCCAGCCGAAGATTCCTGCGCAGGCGCTCCAGCTGCTCGTCGTTGGTAGGGGCGTTCTCCCGCTCCCAGCTGGCCAGATCCGCCAGCCACTGGCCGCCCCGGGCGTCAAGACTGATTCGCTCCATCAGCGTACCTCCTTATCGTAATAATGCGCCGTCAGACGGGCCAGATCCCGGGCCTCCTGCCAGAGGGGCAGCAGCGCCGCAATCCGGCGGCGGAGTTCCAGCGCGGCGGCGGGATCCGTCTCCTGCCGCTCCATCCCCCGGAGCATCACGATCCGCTCCCGGATGACGGCGGCGCGGCCGGCATACTCCACGGACATTTCCAGCAGCGTCATAGGCGTGCCTCCCGTCCCCGGATTTCCCGGCAGGGGCGCAGTTCCCGCCTTGCCAGTTCCGGCAGACAGCCGGTGCAGGCAAGGGCGCCGTTGCAGCACCAGTATTCCTCGCCCCTGACAATTTCCCGACCGCAGAGGGTGCACCGCACCACGCTGCGTTCCGGCCTGCTTTTTATGTTCAATCCAATCCCTCCCAAAAAGTGTTGCAGAAAAGCAAAAAAAGCTGTTGACAAAAGTGCCGTGTTCTGATAAGATAATCACTGCTGTTGGAACTGCTGGTGTAGCTCAGCTGGTAGAGCAGCTGATTTGTAATCAGCAGGTCGGGGGTTCGAATCCGTCCACCAGCTCCAAAATTTCATATGGGGGAATTCCAGAGCGGCCAAATGGGGCAGACTGTAAATCTGTTGTCACTGACTTCGGTGGTTCGAATCCACCTTCCCCCACCAATCGAACGCAGACTGTGTCTGTGTTCGATTTTTTTGCCCTTATGCCGCAGCGGCGGGGCTGCCGGGGGGAGCTGCCGCTCCTCCTGCGGCGTGGTGCAGGGATGAGTTCCGCATGAATGATACGCCTCCTTTTCACTGCTTGTCCTGCCATGATTTCCCACAAGTTTCCTGTTACCGCAGTTAGATTATCACAAGATTTTTGCTAAGTCAAGAATATTTTCACAAGAAACCTGTTAAAATCAATTGACAGTCACAGAAAAATTCGCTATGATAGGGACGAATCCCGTCGAAAAAGGAAGCAGGAGGCATTTTTCCCATGAGTTTTGGCGAACGATTGAAGTGGCGGCGGAGCGAACTGAAGCTGTCCAGAGGGGAGTTGGCGGAGCGGCTGGGGGTTTCGCCCTCGGCGGTCAGCAACTACGAAAACGGCCTGAGTTTTCCCAAGGAAGACGTGATGCTCCGTCTCTTCGACAGTTTGGAAACCGAGCCAAACGCCCTGTTTCGTGACAGCTACCAGGACGGTGCCCGTGTTATGAACAGTCAGGAGCGGGAGCTTTTGAAAAAATACCGGGGACTTTCCCCATTAGGGCGGGAAACGGTGCGCTCGGTGGTGGACACCCTCTGTGCCTACCGGGATGAGGTGGAAGCCGCCCGGCCGGAGCCGGCAGAGCCCCGGGTCATCCCCCTTTACCGGACGCCTGCGGCGGCAGGCTACGCCTCCCCGGTGTTCGGCGAGGACTTTGATTACATCTCCGTCACCGATGAGGTGCCCCAGGCCGCGGAGTTTGCGGTGCGCATCAGCGGCGACTCCATGACCCCCTATATCGCCGACGGCTCCGTGGTCTATGTGAACCGGGATCCCCTGCGGGCGGGAGATGTGGGCATTTTCTGCGTGGACGGGGATATGTTCTGCAAGCAGTATTACCGGGACCCTGCCGGGATTGTGTACCTCTTCTCCCTGAACCGCCGCCGCAGGGACGCCGACCTCGTCCTGACGCCTGCCGGCGGGCGGACGCTGGCCTGCTTCGGCCGGGTCATCATGCACGCGCCGCCCCTGCCGGGAAAGGGCTAAGCCGGGCAAAAAATCAAATCACCGCCGCAATCTGCTTTATCAGTCAGATTGCGGCGGTGATTTTTTCTTTTCCGCACCTTCGCCTGTCACGGCATCTCGCTAAGGCCGCCCCTGTGTCTTACATGAGTCCCCTCTCTTTTGCTGTTCTTCTCTTCCGGACAGGCAATTCTGCAAAAATTTTGGTTCCGTTGGAAGGCATATGCATCCATGCCGAAAAAGGGAACATATTGTGGAACTTCTTGATTGGGGACTTTGCAGTTCGTTCAGGAGTTTGGCGTTTTATCCAATTAATTTCAAAAAATTGCGAAGATGATTGGCACAAACAAACGGAACCCTTTCGATATTCAGTTTGCTTTTCCGTAAATTTATAATGAATATACCATCGATTAATAAGGGCAGCCACGGTTTTGACGGGCAGAAATGCCCCCATACCGCGTCAAGCCCCTTGAGAATACGGCAGTATTCTCTGCGGGTCTTTCCTTGTCTGAGCACATTTCTGCTCCGGCAAAACTGCAAAGCACCTGCCAGCGATGATTTTACAAGTGATTTTTGGCTTTTGAGGCACAGGTGGGCTGACGCCCGCCAAGGTGAAAAGGACAAAAAGCGCCGGAAAAACACGCTGGCAGGCGTATCTGCTCTTGTCAATCGATGGTAGCAAAACAGCTTCAGGGAAAAGGCGATCTGTCGCGCGCTTCAACCATCATAATTTGCTATGAAAGGATCGGTGATTTGATGAACAAAATTGAAGAACTGCATGAAAGACGTGCAAAGATCCTGCTTGGCGGAGGGGCCAAGGCGCTGGAAAAGCAGCACGAACGGGGAAAACTGACCGCCCGGGAACGTATCGACGCCCTGCTGGATCCCGGTACGTTTGTTGAAATCGGCACATTCGTAAAGCATCGCTGCCATGTACTGGGAATGGACAAGAAGGAAACTCCGGGAGAAGGCGTCGTGGCCGGACACGGAAAGATCAACGGACGCACCGTCTACGTTTATTCTCAGGACTTCACGGTTCTCGGCGGCGCTGTGGGAGAGATGCACGCCGCCAAGATTATTGCCGTTCAGGAGCTGGCCATGAAGACCGGCTGCCCGCTGATCGGCCTCATCGACTCCGGCGGCGGGCGTTTGCACGAGGGGGTTAACACAGCATCCGGCTACGGCAAAATTTTCACCAGAAACGCCTGGGCTTCCGGCACGATTCCTCAGATTTCCGTAATTCTCGGGCCTTGCGCAGGCGGCGCCTGCTATTCCCCCGCACTGACCGATTTTGTGCTGACCGTGGACAAAATCAGCCAGATGTACCTGACCGGCCCTGTGGCAGTAGAACAGGCCACCGGCGAAAAGGTGGATCAGGAAACCCTTGGCGGTGCCATGACCCACAGCACCGTCAGCGGTGTAGCGCACTTCATTGACAAAACGGAAGCTGCCTGCTTCTCGCGGGTTCGGGAACTTTTGCAGTACCTGCCTCAGAACTTCCGCGAATCCGCCCCGGACGCGGTGTGCACAGACGACCCTGCGCGCACGGACGAGGCGCTGAACAGCATTATCCCGGACAATAACCGCCTGCCTTACGATGTAAAGGATGTCATTGTCTCCCTGGCGGATAACGGTGAATTTATGGAGGTTCAGCCGTACTTCGCGGACAACATTGTCATCGGCTTTATCCGTCTGGCCGGCAAAAGCGTCGGCGTCGTAGCCAACCAGCCCATGTCCATGGGCGGCTGTCTGGACGTGGATGCCTCCGATAAGAGTGCCCGCTTTATCCGCACCTGCGACAGCTTCAATATTCCGCTGCTGACGCTGGTGGATGTTCCCGGCTTCCTGCCTGGAACCGATCAGGAATATAAGGGGATTATCCGCCATGGTGCAAAACTTCTCTATGCTTACAGCGAAGCAACCGTCCCCAAGGTCACCGTGATTATGCGGAAATCCTACGGCGGCTCTTACAATGCCATGTGCAACAAGGAGGCCGGCGCCGATATTGTTCTGGCGTGGCCCACTGCGGAAATTGCGGTTATGGGTGCCGCAGGCGCCGTGAACTTTGTGTTCCGGAAGGAAATCCAGGAAGCGGAAGACCCCGCCGCCATGCGTGCCCAGAAGATCAGGGAATATGAGGACGCATATTCCAACCCCTATTATGCGGCCTCCTTCGGATATGTGGATGATGTAATCGAGCCGAAGGATACCCGCGCCCGGATTATCCGGGAGTTCCAGGCTCTTGAGGGGAAAGAGGAATTCCGGTACCCCAAGAAGCACAGCAATATTCCCCTTTAAGAGAACCGCAGAACATACAACAAAATCAGATGAAAGGAAATACGGATATGGAAGAAAGAAAAATGCTCAGCGGCGTCAAAGTTGTGGATCTCTCCCGCAATCTGGCCGCCCCCTTCTGCACAATGATTCTGTCCGATTTGGGTGCGGAGGTGATTAAGGTTGAGTCTCCCAAGGGTGACGACGCGCGTACCTACGGCCCCTTCATCAACGGGAAAAGCGGCTATTTTATGAGCATCAACCGCGGCAAAAAGTCCGTGACGCTGGATCTGAAGAATCCTGATGACAAAGCAAAGCTGGCTGAACTTCTGAAGGATGCCGACGTCATGATTGACAACTTCCGTCCCGGCGTGCTGGATCGCATGGGCATCACGGAGGAGTGGGTCAATTCCATTAACCCCCGGGTGATTTTCGCCTCTCTCACCGGCTTCGGCCAGACCGGCCCCTACCGCACGAAAGCCGCCTATGACATGGTGGTTCAGGGCTACGGCGGCATTATGAGCATCACCGGCCAGCCGGGCGGAGAACCCACCCGGGTAGGTGCCTCCATCGGCGATCTGGCTGCCGGCCTGTATGCCGCCATCGGCATTCTGGGGGATCTGTATGCCCGGGAGAAGACAGGCCTTGGCGACCGTCTTGACTTCGCCATGATGGACTGTCAGATTGCCCTGCTGGAAAACTGCATGATCCGCTATCTCGGAACCGGGAAGATTCCCGGCCCCATCGGAAACCGCCATGCCTCCATCACGCCCTTTGAAATGTTCCCCACTGCCGACGGCAATGTGATTATCTGTGCCGGCAACACCAAGAACTGGACGGATCTGTGCAACGCCATGGGAATCCCCCAGCTGATTGACGACGAACGCTTCAACAGCAACGATAAGCGCGGAAAGAACCACGATGAACTGCGGCAGCTGATGAACGCCGTTCTTAAAACCCGCACAACCAAGGAGTGGATTGCCGCCTTTGAAGCTGCCGGCGTTCCCTGCGGCCCGGTAAACAACATTGCCGACGTCATGGCGGACGAGCAGGTGAAGGCCCGCAATATGATTGTCTCCATCGACTACCCCGGCATCGGCGAAATCAAGGCACCCGGCTGCCCCATCAAGAGCCGTGAATACACCATCGACCCGAAAACGCCGGCGCCGGATCTGGGAGCAAACAACGCAGAGTTCTTCGGTTGAGGCGTTCCCGCTCTGTCACCGGGGAAATCGGTTTCCATTCTATGGACAACACCGGAAAAAGCATATAAAATACAATAGAAACAGGGGGAGAAATCTATGGCAACATTATCTCTGGTTGCACTATTGGTTGTTATCATACTTTCATTCTGGAAAAAAATCAACGCCGGCATTCTGGCAATCCCCTTTGCGGCAATCATCGGCATCCACCTGATGGGCATGAAAGCAAGCGCGGTGATTTCCGGCTTCCCCACCTCGCTGGTATTCACCCTGCTGGGGATCATGTTCGTATTCGGTATTGCATCCACCAACGGCACCTTGGACAAAGTCGCCCATTTTATCGCGGATATGGCCGGCGGCAGAGTCAAGGTGATTCCCTATGTGTTCTACTTTTTTGCGGTGGCGGTTTCCTGCTGCGTCGGCGGCATTATCGGCGGCTCTCTGGTCTGCCCCATTGCAATGAAGGTTGGCAAGCGGGAGGGGATCCCTGATTACCTCACCGGTACCGCGGTCATCTTCGGTGTTCAGGGCGGCGCCATGACGGCCATTGCGGCAAATGGCGTCATTGCACTGGGACTTATGGAGGAAATCGGAATGGAGGGGCGGATGCTTCCCCTCTGGCTCCACATGATGATCTCCGCTCTGCTGTGCTTCACCGTATGCTATCTGGTGGGCGGCGGACTGAAACTGAAGCCTGTAGAACTGAGTGCCGCTGCAAAGGAAAAAATCGTGTTTGACGGCAAGCAGAAAATCACTCTGGCAGCTCTGCTGATTTTGATTGTCTGCACGGCCGTGTTCAAGACCAACGTGCCCCTGACCGGCTTCACCATTGGTGCAATCCTGATTCTGCTGGGCTGCGGCGATGCCAATACCGCCATTAAGAATATCTCCTGGACAACCATCATGCTGCTGGCCGGCGTTTCCATGCTGGTCAACGTCATTAAGGTTGCCGGAGGAATCGATGCGGCTTCCGCCTGGCTGGCTTCCGTCATGACACCTGCCACCGCCAACAGCATCATGGTGCTCACCGGCGGTGCCATGAGCGCAGTGTCCAGCGCCACCGGCGTCGTCATGCCCACCCTGATCCCCACCGCGCCTGAGATTGCGGCGCAGATGGGCAATGCGGTTTCTATCGCCTCCATCGTCTCCGGCATCGTCATTGGTGCCAATATCGTCCCCATTTCCCCGCTGTCAACCATGGGCGGTATTGCAATGGCCTGCTCCAATGAAGGCACCAACAAGGATAAGCTGTTCCGGGACTTCCTGATTACCGCCGTCCTTTCCGTAGTGGGATGCGCCGTGCTGGCCCTGACCGGATTCTACGGCCTGTTCTGGTAACCGGCTTCGGAATCCGCGCCGTTTGACCGACTGCAGGCTGCCGCTCTGACGCGGCAGTCTGCGCCCCACCAAATAAAAAAGAGGTGAACAGTTTTGGACAATGTGGAAAAGCGTTATTGCATGATTGTGGAATGCCTTGCTGCCTCGGACGTCTATCTTGCCAGCGGACGAATTGCAGAGACACTTCAGGTTTCGGCCAAAACTGTGCGCAAAGATCTTGAAAAAATGTGCCCTCAGCTGGAAGAGATCGGCATATATATCAGGAAAAAGCCCGGCCTCGGTTATTTTATGGATGCGGAGAGTAAGGCCATATGGCGCAGCAGTGAAAAAAACCTGTTTGAGAAAAGCGTGCACTTTGCAAAGCAATACCGCACTCATTATATTCTTCAGCGGCTTCTATCATCTGAAGCATATATCAAAAGTGCGGAACTTGCGGAAGAACTTTTCGTATCACAGGTAGCCATCAGTGCGGAATTGAAGACCATCCGCCGGTATCTGGCCGATTACGAGTTGACAATCGGGAACACGCCAAACCACGGCATCCGCATCCAGGGGAAGGAACAGTACATCCGCTCCTGTATGCTCAGTGAATACAGCTGCTGTATTGATCGGGGAATCCGAATGGTTCCGGCGTTCCGGAGACTCTTCAGTCTGCGGCCATCACAGGCCGGTATCGTGAAAGACACGGTGCGGATATTCCTGATTGAGAAGGAAGGGAAACCCTACTACATCCACGACCGTTGTGCTGAGCAGTTGATCTACGGAATTGCACTTATGCACAACTGTGCATCTCGCAGCCGGCAAATGTGCTTTACGGATAAGGAAATCTATGAAACACAGCTGACCCGCTCCTATCAGGCTATTCAGCAGGTAACTGCCAAAATATGCAGGCAGAGCGATCTTTGCTTTTCCCTTGAAGACGAACTGTATCTGTCCAACCTCCTGCTGGGCTTCCGCACATTTCTCCGTTTTGATGAGGTGTCCGTCAAGGAGAATTATTATCGCGCCGTCAGAACCGCAAATCAGGCTCTCACCAACCTCTTTTCCCGCTTTGGTTTGGAAGAATTCGCTTACGACAAGCAGATTCGGGAACGTCTGGCGCTGTATATTCTCCCGCTGGAGGCGCGGCTCCGCACGCATATGTTCAGCGACATTGCCATTCCGGAAAACATGATGCGCTATTCTCTGGTTGCCAAGGACTTTTCAATCTATACCGGCTCCTGTATTGAGTCTGCCTACCACTGCCCGCTCCACAGAAGTGAACTGGATCGGCTGGGGCTTATCTTCCTGCCGGAGATTCCCAGACTCAGCGGCCGACAGAAAACGGAATGCACCGTGGCCATGCTTTCAAAGCGTTATCCCCGGGATATTGCATATTTTGTTACACTGTACTGCCTTTCAGGGGTAGAGCGCCGCGTCAAACAGGTTCTGTCCTTTGAGCACTATCAGCGCAGCGAGGTCATCCGCAGCCGCTGCGACCTTTTGCTGACAGACGAGGATCCTGCGCTGTTTCAGGGCTTTCAAGGAGATATTATCCAGTATCCGTTTGACGCAAGCGAAGAAAGTCTTCGCAGAATTCAGGGCTGGTTCAATGGGAAGCACAGTGCATGGCGGCAGCTGAGCAGGATGTTCCGCGAGGATCTGTTTGTAACAAACTGCTGCGCGGAAACCATGCAGGATGCCATGGATCTCGTGAGAATGATTCTTCTGAAAAGAGGCTATGCAGATCACAGCATCTTTTTTGATCTGGAATGCTCCTCCAAGCTATGCATTTCCATTTCCGGCAACGGGATCGCATTTGTCAAAACCCGGTATACATACGGTGAGAAATCCTTCTGCGGCGTTTTTCAATTTGAAAAACCGGTCCGTTACCATGGGATCAATATGCATCTTCTGTTTGTTCTCAGTGTCGGAAGCAGTGAGCCTCGGGAATTTCTGGCCTTTAACGGTTGGGTAGAAGCACTTCTGCAGGACAGGCAGCCGCTGTTTATGCCGAAGGAAACGCTTTCCTATCAGCAGCTTCTGGACAGGCTGCACACCTACTTTATCTACCACTAACTGTCCAAACCAATAAGGAGTTGAACCATATGGGAGTCATTACTTATGCCGCTCTGGCATACCTTGCCACGGCAGTGATCTCGATGGCTGTTGTAGCAATCATTATTGGGATCAATAAACTGTTTTCATCATCAGAGGAGGATCCGCAATGACTGCACTGCTGACACAGCTGTTCCCCGGAATCAGCACATTTTTTGCCATGGAGCCGCAGATTGCCATTGCGCGGATCATCCTGATCGCTTTGGGATTTACGCTGGCCTATCTGGGTTTCAAGCGTACACTGGAGCCGCTGATTATGGTGCCGATGGGTATTGCCATGATGGCGGTAAACGCCGGGATGATGTTTTTGAATTCCGGTGCCATCGGCAATATGTTCGTAGATCCCATGATCTCCGATGCCGTTGAACTGATGGATATCATGCAGATCAATTTCCTGCAGCCCATCTATAATCTCACCTTTTCCAACGGCTTGATTGCGTGTCTGGTGTTCATGGGCATCGGCGCCCGGAGCGAAATCAGCTACCTGTTGGCAAAGCCGTGGTCGTCCATGATCATTGCAATCTTTGCGGAACTGGGCACCTTTGTCACCCTGATTGTCGGAATCAAGCTGTTTGGTCTGGCACCCGGCGCGGCGGCGGCAATCGCAACCATCGGCGGCGCAGACGGCCCCATGGTGCTGTTCTCTTCCCTGATGCTGGCGCCGGAACTTTTCGTTCCGATCTCCATCATTGCATATCTCTACCTGAGCCTGACCTACGGCGGCTATCCCTTCCTCATCAAGCTGTTTATCCCCAAAAAGTACCGGGGGATCGATATGATGGTAGAGGTGCCGGAGGTTTCTCAGAAGTCCAAATTCATCTTCATCGTCGTCACCAACTTTATGCTCTGCCTGCTGCTGCCGGTGGCCGCGCCGCTGATTTTCTCCTTCTTTATCGGCATGGCGGTAAAGGAAGCAAAAATCAATCGCTATACGGAACTGCTGGAAGAGGGGCTTTCCTACTTCGCGACCTTCTTCCTCGGAACCATACTGGGCGTGCTCTGCGAGGCATCTACCATTCTGGATCCCACCGTTCTGGTAATTCTGGTACTGGGCATTCTGGCTCTGGCCATATCGGCTGTCGGCGGCCTGCTGGGCGGCTGGCTCATGTACTGGTTCCACAAGCGCAGGGGGGAGGATTTCAATCCGACCATCGGCATTGCCGGAGTCTCCTGCGTGCCCACAACGGCAAAACTGGCTCAGCACGCTGCCATGGAGGAAAATCCATTTGTCATGATTATTCCTGTTGCAATGGGCGCAAATATTTCCGGTGTCATTACATCCGCTATTGTTGCAGGCATTTTTGTGAGTACGATTCATCTTATTGTAATTTGAAATTCATTCAGGAGGAAAATTTATGGAAATCAAAACTCGTATCCCGGGAACCATCATCGCTGTCAATGTAAAGGTTGGAGATGAAGTAAAAACGCGCGGCATTCTCGGCACTCTGGAAGCCATGAAAATGGAACAGCCCATTGCCTGCCCTCTGGACGGCACTGTAAAAGCAGTCAATATTGCAGTCGGCGATAAGGTAAAGACGGGATCCGTCATGTTTATCGTGGAATGAGGCAGCCCCATGGCATTGATGACACCCCAGGAGTACATTGAATCCCTGCGGAAGCTGAACACCCGCGTGTATATGTTCGGCGAGAAGATCGAGAACTGGGTGGATCACCCCATGATCCGCCCCTCCATCAACTGCGTGGCCATGACCTATGCCCTGGCGCAGGATCCCCAGTACGCCGACCTGATGACCGTGAAGTCCAGCCTCACCGGCCATACCATCAACCGCTTCACCCACCTGCATCAGTCCACCGAGGATCTGATGAACAAGGTGAAGATGCAGCGCCTGCTGGGTCAGAAGACCGCCAGCTGCTTCCAGCGCTGCGTGGGCATGGACGCCTTCAACTCCGTGTTCTCCACCACCTATGAGATCGACGAGAAGTACGGCACCCACTATCACGAGAACTTCAAGAAGTTCCTGACCTATGTGCAGGACAATGACCTCACCGTGGACGGCGCCATGACCGACCCCAAGGGCGACCGTTCCAAGTCCCCCAGCCAGCAGGCGGATCCCGACATGTACGTCCATGTGGTGGAGCGCCGTCCCGACGGCATCGTGGTCTGCGGCGCCAAGTGCCACCAGACCGGCTCCATCAACTCCCACTGGCACATCTTCATGCCCACCATCTCCATGGGTGAGGCCGATAAGGATTGGGCTGTCAGCTTTGCCTGCCCCACCGACGCCGAGGGTATGTACATGATCTACGGCCGTCAGTCCTGCGACACCCGGAAGATGGAGGAGGACGCCTCCATCGACGTGGGCAACGCCAAGTTTGGCGGTCAGGAAGCGCTGGTAGTGCTGGATCACGTGTTCATCCCCAACGAGTACATCTTCCTCAACGGCGAGTATGAGTTTGCCGGTATGATCGTGGAGCGCTTTGCCGGCTATCACCGCCAGTCCTACGGCGGGTGCAAGGTAGGCGTGGGCGACACCCTGATCGGCGCCGCCGCTCTGGCCGCCGAGTACAACGGTGTGGAGAAGGCCAGCGCCGTGAAGGATAAGCTCATTGAGATGACCCACCTGAACGAAACCCTGTTCTGCTGCGGCATCGCCTGCTCTGCACAGGGCTTCAAGACCAAGGCGGGCAACTACCAGATCGACCTGCTGCTGGCCAACGTCTGCAAGCAGAACGTGACCCGCTTCCCCTACGAGATCGTGCGCCTTGCCGAGGACATTGCCGGCGGCCTTGTGGTCACCATGCCCTCTCAGGTGGACTTCCACAGCGAGACGGTGGTGGGCCGGAACGGCGAAACCATCGGCCAGATCTGCAACAAGTTCTTCGCCGCCCGGGAGGGTGTTTCCACCGAGAACCGCCAGCGGATCATGCGCTTCATCGAAAACCTGTGCCTGGGCGCAGCCGCTGTTGGCTACCGCACCGAGTCCATGCACGGCGCCGGTTCTCCCCAGGCCCAGCGCATCATGATCGCCCGTCAGGGCAATATCCAGGGCAAGAAGCAGCTTGCCAAGGAAATCGCCGGCATCAAGGACTGAGAGGGCGGATTCTCCTGCTACACATTGTCAAAACCCTGCGCCTGCATTTGCAGGCGCAGGGTTTTCTCATGGCCGGAACTTTTTCGCCAACTGGCTGCCGTCTTTTTGCACTTCTGCAAAAACAGAGGGTTCCGGCTTGGCCGGAACCCTCTGTTTATTCGTTATTTGTGACGGAATGTGCCTCAGTCAACGGCAACCACGGCGCCGCCGTAGTTCTCGGTGATGAAGTTCTTCACGGCGTCGGAGTGCAGAGCCTCAGCCAGCGCCTGAATGGCCTCGTTGTTCTCGTTGCCTTCCTTGCAGACCAGAACGTTCACATAGGGAGAGTCGGAGGCCTCCAGAGCCAGCGCGTCCTCAACGGGGTTGAAGCCTGCGCCCATGGCGTAGTTGGAGTTGATGACGGCAATGTCCACCTCGGACACGATGCTGGGAACGGTGGCGGCTTCCACCTCGGTGAAGGTCAGGTTCTTGGGGTTCTCCACGATGTCGTTGGGTGTGGAGGAGAGGTTGGAGTCGTCAGCCAGCTTGATGAGTCCCTGCTTCTCCAGCAGCAGCAGGGCACGGCCCTCGTTGGTAGCATCGTTGGGGACGGCCACGGTGGCGCCGTCAGGCAGGTCTTCCAGAGAGGCGGACTTGCCGGCGTAGATGCCCATGGGTTCAATGTGGACGCCGGTGACGCTCACCAGATGGGTGCCGCGGGTGGCGTTGAAGTCATCCAGATAGGGGATGTGCTGGAAGTAGTTGGCATCCTCCTCGCCGTCCTCCACGGCGGTGTTGGGCACCACATAGTCGCTGTACTCATGGATCTGCAGGTCAATGCCCTGCTCCGCCAGAATGGGTACGCACTGCTGGAGAATCTCGGCGTGAGGCGTGGGAGAGGCGGCGACGTTCAGGGTAACGGTTTCCTGCGTATCGGCGGGCTGCTCGGTCTGCGCATCATTGGTATCGTCAGTCTTGGCAGAATCGTCGGTCTTGCTGCCGCCGCAGGCGGTCAGAGCCAGAGCCAGGGACAGAGCCAGCAGAGTGGCCAGAATCTTGTTCTTCATGTTCTTTTCCTCCAATTGAAATCATGTCAAAATGTTATATCTTTCAAACGCTTGCCGCGTGTACCCTTGTGCACAGAGGATCAGGGACAGGCGATGAAAACAGGTAACCGGGATGTGCTGCGCCGGACGAACCGGCAGGTCAAAGGCTTCCGCTCACTTTGCGCTGGTGTCCAGCCGCTTGTCGATCTTCTTGGACAGCCAGTTGAACAGGGACTGCACCACCTGCACCATGACCACCAGAATCACCACCGTGACCCACATCACCGAGGTGATGAACCGCTGGTGGCCGTACCGCACGGCGATGTCGCCCAAACCGCCGGCGCCTACGGTACCGGCAATGGCGGTGTAGCCCAGAATGGTGACGATGGAAATGGCGCCGCCCAGCACCAGAGAGGGCTTGGCTTCCGGCAGGTAGACCTTCCAGATAATCTGGAGGGTGGATGCGCCCATGGACTGGGCGGCTTCCACCACGCCGGCGTCCACTTCCGCAAGGGAAGTTTCCACCATGCGGGCAATGAAGGGTGCCGCGGAAACCACCAGCGGGACGATGGCGCCCTTGACGCCGATTTTGGTTCCCACCACCAGCTTGGTGAAGGGCATGATGGCCACCATCAGGATGATGAAGGGAATGGAGCGGCCGACGTTGACAATCCAGCCCAGAATCCGATTGACTGTCTTATTGGGACGGATGCCGTGGGGGCCGGTAATGGTAAGCGCCACCCCCAGAGGCAGGCCCAGCACATAGGCGAACAGTGTGGAAATCACCACCATCAGCACCGTGTCCCGGGTGCCGGTCAGCAGGATTCCGCCGTATTTGGCAAAGAACGCGGAAATGACCTCAAGCATGGTACTCAACCTCCTCTGCGGTGACGTTGTGCTGGGCACGGATGTAACTCAGGGCTTTGGCGGCGTCGTTGGGGTCATCCGGCAGACCCAGAAGCATGGTGCCGAAGGCTTTGCCGTCAATGGTGCGGGTGTCGGCGCCCAGAATGGTGACCTTGACGCCGCAGTCAATGGCAAGGGAGGCAATCAGCGGCTCATACACCGTGCCCCCGTTGAAGGAAACGCGAACTGCCCGGGTGCCGGAGGGATACTGCTTCACGCTGACGCCGCCGGGATAGACCAGCCGGCGGGCCGCGTCCGTGGCCGGGTGGGCGAAGATGTCCTCCACGCTGCCCTCCTCCGCCACCCTGCCGCCGTCCAGAATGGCGACCCGGGTGCAGATTTCTTCAATGACGCTCATCTGGTGGGTGATAATCACCACCGTGACCCCCAGCTTCTGGTTCAGTTCCTTCAGAAGGGAGAGGATGGAATTGGTGGTGGTGGGATCCAGTGCGGAGGTGGCCTCGTCACAGAGAAGCACCTTCGGGTCGGTGGCCAGCGCCCGGGCAATGGCCACCCGCTGCTTCTGGCCGCCGGAAAGCTGGGCGGGATAGGCGTTGGCCTTTTCCTTCAGCCCCACCAGATCCAGCAGTTCCAGCGCCCGCTGTTCCGCTTTGGCCCGGGGCACGCCGGACAGTTCCATGGGGAAGCACACGTTCTTCAGGCAGGTTCGCTGCATCAGCAGGTTGAAACTCTGAAAAATCATGCTGATCTTTTTCCGGGCCTGCCGCAGTTCCTTTTCGGAGAGGGCGGTCAGTTCCTGACCGTCCACGGTGACGGTGCCGCTGGTGGGACGCTCCAGCAGGTTGATGCAGCGCACCAGCGTGGACTTGCCGGCGCCGGAGAAACCGATGATGCCGAAGATTTCGCCCTGTTTGATGTGGAGGGAAACGTCCTGCACGGCGTGGACGCCGTTCTCATCTCCGCCGAAGGTCTTACTGATATGCTCCAGTTGAATCATGGGAAGTCCTTCTTTCCTGAGTTTCTTATCCGCTTTCCGCCAGCGGCGTTCCGAAAACGAACGAGGAGCGGAAAGCGTCGCCGCTTTCCGCTCCTCGGTACAGTTTCCGATGTACCTTACTTCCCGGAGAGGTTTTTCGCGGAGGCGCGCTGAAGCTTGGGCATGGTCATCATTCCCATGTCCATCATGCACATCATCATACCAAAACGATTCACGATCATGGCGCGCTGCTCCTTCCTGTCCCCGGAAGCCCGGTTCCTTTTGATGGGGACAGGTTAGCACCAAACGGCCGCCGTGTCAATGCCTGAAATTTAATTTTGGAAAAATGCAAAAAAGAATCGGGCCTGCTGAGGCCCGATTTGTTGATATATCCGTCAGAAAGCACGGTATGGCAGGCTTTTCCCGGGGAATCTGCTCCAAAATCCCCGTACTGCCCGCCGGCTCCGGCAGGCGGTGCGGGGAAATGGGTCACACCAGCTTTTCAAAATAGAAGAAGGTTTCGTCCTCCCCGCTGCGGCGCATACAGGCGGAGAGCATCTTGTAGGAGGCTTCGTTTTCCCGGTAGCACTTGGCAAGCACCCGGCTGAGGTTCACCTGATAAAGCCCCCACTCCGCCGCCGCCCGGAAGGCCTCCGTGCCGTAGCCGTTGCCGGCATACGCCCTGTCAATGCGGCAGCCCAGTTCCGCGCCGCCCCGGTAATCGAAATTGTACAGCACGGCCTCTCCGATAAGCTCCCCGTCCAGCCGGACGGCAAAGTTCACCGCCAAACGGTTTTCAAAGTCCCGCCGGGCTACGTCGTAAAAACTCCGCTCCGTCATGGGGGCGTCCAGTCCGCCTACGTCGTCATAGCCCCACCAGCGGTTCCGGTCACCATCCAGCACCAGGGCATTGTAGGCGGGAATGTCCGCCTCGGTAAGGGCGGAGAGGGTCAGCCGCTCCGTTTTCAGCGTGGGGATTTCCTCCACATGGCGCAGCAGTTCGTTCTGAGGCCGGAAGTGATATTTCGGCGCCAGTCTGGCAGGGCCGTACTGTAACTTGGAGGTGCGCAGTCCCCTGTCCCCGGCGTCGTCCTCCCGGTTCACCCAGACACAGCCGTCGCCGAAGGCCGTCACCTCCGCCTGCACCATGGCAGGGTAGACGCCGGTATAGGAATAGAGGGCTTTCTCAATGTGGATAATCAGCGTGTCCCCGCATTTTTCGCACAGGGACAGGGCAATCAGCCGTTCCCCGTCAAACATTCCGCCCCGGAGGAGCCACGGCCTGTCTGGCATGGCCATCATCTTTTTGGACAGCGCCAGTTCCGCCAGTGCCTTGCTGCCGCCGTCTTTGGGAAATTCCTTCTCGAAGTCCTCCCAGAACCGCGCAATGGCCTCGGCGTCCCCTTTGGCACTGAGGGGGCGGAAGACCGCCTCCGGCCACTGGGCGCGGAATTTCTTGATGTGGTTCCGCTGGCCGGAATACCGCCGGCCGGCAAACAGCTGGAGATCCTCCCGGTAATACAGATAGTCCCGCCATGTGCGGATGTTGCTCACCAGCACATAGGGGTACCGCGCCAGCAGCACCGGCGCCTTCTCCTCCGGAACAATGGAAATCTCCGGCTGGATGCCCTGCTCCATGCAGTAGGACTCAATGGCGGACAGCGCCGCCTCCTCGTCCCCCTCTGGCCCGGCCACCGGATAATCGAAGGACACCCGCCCCCCGCTTTCGCACCGGATGATCAGGCAGCCTGCCGCCTCTGCCCATGCGTAGTGCAGGGTCTTCCGCCACATGAGTTTCACTCCGGCGGAGTATTCGCACAGGGTGTAGGGACAGTGTTCGTAATAGCGCCGCAGGGTGGCCGCGTCCCGGGTCGTGATGTTCTTGAATGTCAGCATAATTCCTCGCTTGTATTGTCTGCCGTTGGCATATTTCTTTTATTATGCACCCGTATCCGGGGGCTTACGCAGTTGCTTTTGCCACAGTTTTGACTTTTTCGGAAATTCCGCGTAAAAACGTCCCCCGGGGAAGCCGGGGGACGTGGAGGGTTTCCGTCAGGTCATCTGCTTGCGGCGGCTGAGGTTCATGGTGCCGTCCTGCATGGAGTTCAGGGAGTCCAGGCTCTTGCCGGTGCCCAGCACCACGCAGGAGATGGCATCCTCCGCCACGGTGGTGTGGATGCCGGTGCGGGCGGTGACCAGCTTGTCAAAGCCGTATACCAGACTGCCGCCGCCGGTCATGATGATGCCGTTGGTGGACACGTCCGCCACCAGTTCCGGGGGCGTCCGCTCCAGCACGGAGTGGATGGCCTCCATAATCCGCTCCACCGGCTCCTCAAAGGCGTCCATCATCTCCGTGGAACTGACGGTCACCACCTTGGGCAGTCCCGTCAGCAGGCAGCGGCCCTTGACGTCCATGGTTTCTTCCTCTTCCTTGGGGAAGACACAGCCAATCTGCTTTTTCATCTCCTCGGCGGTGCGCTCGCCCACCAGCAGGTTGTGCTTACGGCGCATATACTTCACCACCGCCTCGTTCAGCTGGTCGCCGGCAATCTTGATGGAGGCAGACTCCACCACACCGCTGAGGGAGATCACGGCGATATCCGCCGTGCCGCCGCCGATATCCACCACCATGTGGCCGTCAGGCTGGGTGATGTCGATGCCGGCGCCGATGGCGGCTGCCACCGGCTCTTCAATGAGGTAGACCTTCCGGGCGCCGGCCTGAATGCCCGCGTCGATAACGGCACGCTCCTCCACCTCCGTAATGCCGGAGGGCACGCAGATAATCACCCGGGGCTTGAAGAAGGAAAAGCCCGCCACCTTGTGGATAAACTCCTTCAGCATCCGCTCCGTCATGTCGTAGTCGGAGATGACGCCCTCCCGCAGGGGACGGATGGCAATGATGTTGCCGGGGGTGCGGCCCAGCATGGCCTGGGCGTCCGTGCCCACCTTCAGCAGCTTGCCGGTGGTTTTGTCCATAGCCACCACGGAGGGCTCGTTGAGGACAACCCCCTTGCCCTTCACATATACCAGAACGGAAGCGGTACCCAAATCAATACCGATATCTTTTGCAATCGCCATAGTTGACACCTCGTCATGTTTCTATATAGTATAGGCGGAACAGTCCGCTTACAATCATACATTTTCATTATACTGACCCGCCGTTCCGATTGCAAGACGGTATCTGTGAATTTTTTCCTCTTTCCCGGGGACGAATACGATTACCCCAGCCGGAACAGCCGCCGGCCGTTGTCCCAGGTGACGGCAGTCATCTCCTCCGGCGTCACCTGCTTCCACTCCGCCAGCTTTGCAATGACATGGGGGAGATGGCGGCTGTCATTCCGCCTGCCCCGCACCGGCTCCGGTGCCATGTAGGGTGCGTCGGTTTCCACCACAATCCGATTCAGCGGCGTTACGGCGGCCACCTCCGGCGCCCGGCGGGCGTTTTTGTAGGTGACGGGGCCGTCAAAGCCCAGATACCAGCCCCGCTTCAGCAGTTCCTCCGCCATTTCCGGCGAGCCGGAGAAGCAGTGGAACACGCCGGTGACGCCGGGAAACTCCCGGATGATGTCCAGCGTGTCGCCGTGGGCTTCCCGGTCATGGACAATCACCGGAAGCGCCAGTTCCTCCGCCAGTGCCAGCTGCTTGCGGAACACCGCCTGCTGAAACTCCCGGGGCGGGTTTTCCTCCCAGTAATAGTCCAGCCCGATTTCGCCGACAGCCACTACCTTCGGCTGTGCCAGCAGCTGCCGCAGTTCCTTCAAATCCGTGTCCTGAAATCCGGCGCAGTCCTCCGGATGGATGCCGGCGGCGGCGTATACATGGGGGTACTTTTCCGCCAGCGCCGCCGCTGCCCGGGAGGAGGGCAGGTCGCAGCCGGGATTCAGCACCAGTCCCACGCCCCCCTCCGGCAGGGCGGTGAGCACCGCGTCCCGGTCACTGTCAAAGTGCTCCGCATCGTAATGGGCATGGGTATCAAAAATCGGCATGGTTCTGCCTCCGTTCGTTTTTCCTACAGTATACACGGGGACGCGCCGTTTGAAAAGGAAAACCGCAGAAATTTTCCTGCGGTTGAGTCCGTGTTACGATTCCGGCGGTGCTTTGGGGAACGTCACCGTAATGACGGTGCCCTTTCCCGGCTCGCTTTCCAGCCGGATGGTGCCGTGGTGACAGGCCACGGCGTGCTTGACGATGGACAGCCCCAGCCCCGTGCCGCCGATGGCCCGGGAGTGGCTCTTGTCCACCCGGTAGAAGCGCTCGAACACCCGGCTCTGCTCCGCCGCCGGGATGCCGATGCCCGTATCCCGGGCGGTCAGCAGGGCGCTGTCCGCCGTTTCTCCCACCGTCACCGTGACGCTGCCGCCGGGGACGTTGTACTTCACCGCGTTTTCACAGAGGTTGTACACAATCTCGTGCAGCAGACGCCGGACGCCGGTCATCACCGCCGGCGTCCCCGTTACGGTGACGGTGACGCCGCTGCCGGCAGCCAGATCCGCCAGGGGGCGGACGGCCTCCTGCGCCAGCTGCAGAAGGTCTGCCTTTTCCATGGGCAGCCGGCCGCCCTCGTCCAGCTGGGACAGGCGGATGATGTCGTTGATAAGTGCCACCAGACGCTCCGCCTCCTGCCGGATGCGGCGGAGAAAGTGGGGGCAGTCTTCCGGCTTTGCAAGGCCGCTTTCCATCAGTTCCGCGCTGCCGATGATGGATTGCAGGGGCGTTTTCAGTTCGTGGGACACATTGGCGGTAAATTCCCGCCGCATCCGCTCCGCCGCCGCCTGCTCCGTCACGTCAAAGGCCAGAAGCACCGTGCCCAGAGCATTCCCGCCGGCGTCGATGCGGCTGATGTCAAACTGATAGTCCCGGTCATTCAATTCCGTCCGCAGCTGGCTGTGGCCGCCGTCCATGGCGCTGCGGATTCCTGCGCTGAGGTCGGGGCACCGCTCCACCGTCAGAAAATCCCGGCCGATGCAGCCGGCATCGGTGTGGAACAGCGCCTGTGCCGCCGGATTGATGCTGAGGATGGCGTCGCCGACGTTCAGCAGCACCAGCCCCTCCTGCATACTGGCGGTAATCTGGTCAAATTCGGCCTGCCGCTGCTTCAGCCGCAGGGTCTGCCGGTCGATTTCCCTCCGCTGGGCATGGATGCGGGTCAGCAGGGGGGACAGTTCCTCGTAGCACTGATTTTCCAACGGGTGCTCCAAATCCAGCCGGTTCAGGGGTTCCACCACCCGCCTTGCCGCCTGCCCTGCCAGCAGGGCGGACAGCGCCGCCGCCAGCAGTACCACCGCCAGAATCACCGGCAGCATTCCCGCCGCCAGCATCCACGGGGTTTTCCGGCTGGCGGCAATGCGGAGCACCGTACCGTCGGACAGGCGCACCGCCTGATAGACGGTTTTCTCCGCCCGGGTGTCGGAATACCGGGTGCTGCTGCCGCGCCCCTGTGTAAGCGCCTCCCGGATTTCCTCCCGCTGGGCGTGGCTGCCCATGGACGCCGCGTCCTCCCGGGTGTCGAAGAGGACGGTGCCGTCCGCCGCCACCCAGGTAAGGCGGTCGGCAGAGGTGCCCACCCGGCGGAGATAGTCCTCGCCGTCCGCTTCCACCGCCGCTGCGGCCAGATTCAGTTCCGCCTGAAGCTGGCGCTCCTGCAGGGCGCCGAAATAGCGGTACAGGCATCCGGTTACCGCCAGCAGGGAGGCCAGCAGCACCGTCAGCGCCGCCGCCAGCGTGGAGCGGAAAATTTTCCCCGTCATTGCGCCCGCTCCCAGCGGTAGCCCACGTTCCGCACCGTTTCAATCTGCCGGCCATACGCCCCCAGCTTCTGCCGCAGGGTGCGGATGTGCATATCCAGCGTGCGGCTGTCGTCCATGTAGGCCATGTTCCACACCTGAGTAAACAGCTGCTCCCGGGAAAAGGCGGTGCCGGGATGGGACAGGAACATCCGCAGCAGCTCAAATTCCTTGTAGGTCAGCGGAATCCGCTGCCCCTCCGCCGTGACGGTGCGCTGGGTGAGATCCATCTGCAGCCCGCCGTCGGACAGGACGGCGGCGGCCTCCGCCGGCCGGCAGCGCCGCAGCACCGCCTTCACCCGGGACACCATCTCCATGACGCCGAAGGGCTTCACCAGATAGTCGTCGGCCCCCAGATCCAGACTCTGGATCTTGTCGTATTCCGCCCCCTTGGCGGTGGCCATAATCACGGGGATCTCCCGGAGTTCCGGGGCGGCCTTCATGCGCTTGAGCAGGGAGACGCCGTCCTCCCCCGGCAGCATGACATCCAGCAGCACCAGCTGGGGCTTTTCCCTCCGGAGTGCTTCCCAGAAGTCGGCTCCGTTTTCAAATCCCCGGGCTTCCAAACCGGTGGACGCCAGCGCATACAGCTCAATCTCCCGGATTCCCGCATCATCCTCCACGCACCAGATCATCCTGCTGCCCTCCCCGTGTTTCTGTCATTCAGGTAAATGTGATTTCTTCCTTGTGCACGCCGCTGACGGAGTAGATGACCCACTC
This sequence comes from uncultured Dysosmobacter sp., assembly GCA_934636905.1. Taxonomy (GTDB): domain Bacteria; phylum Bacillota; class Clostridia; order Oscillospirales; family Oscillospiraceae; genus Oscillibacter. The sequence continues at coordinate 72,863 of CAKUBJ010000002.1, forward strand.
GGCAATGTTGGTGGCGTGGTCGCCGATGCGCTCGTAATACTTGGCAATCATCAGCAGATCCAGGGCATACTCCCCCTCGGCGGGGTGCTCCGCAATCCGCCCGATGAGGCTCTGCTTCACCTGTGCAAACTGCGCATCCACAACATCGTCTTCGGCAATCACCTGTTTTGCCAACATTATATCACATTTTACATAGGCGTCCACACTTTCTGTCACCATTCGGATTACGGCTCTTGCCATTTCCTTCAGCAGGGCGTTGGTTTCCGCCTGCCGTCCGTCCAGAAAGGAGATGATTTCCGCAATGTCCTCCGCCTGATCGCCGATGCGCTCCATGTCGGTAATCATCTTCAGTGCGGCGGAAATCTGCCGCAGATCCCGGGCCACCGGCTGCTGCTGCAGCAGCAGCTTCAGGCACAGATTTTCAATGTCCCGCTCCTTGCGGTCGATTTCCCCGTCCAGCGGCGCCACCCGGGCGGCCAGCGCCTGATCCTCTGTCAGCGCCCGGGAGGACAGGGCAATCACCTCTTCGCACAGAGCGCCCATTTCAATCATCTCGTGATTCAGCTGTGCCAGCTGCTGGTCAAACTTGCTGCGCATACTGTAAAACTCCATTCTGCCGCTCCACACTCTTCCGCGTCTACTCCATCGAGCGGCAGATGGAGTTTCCTGTATGCACCGCGGCTGCCGCGGAAGCGGCCAGTGGTGCGCATAAAAATGATTTGGGTCATTGAATTTATTCGATTACCCAAATCGCCCTGTAATATAATCCTCCGTCCGCTTGTCGGCAGGGGTGGAGAACAGCTGCTCCGTCTTTCCGAACTCCACCAGTTCCCCCAGCAGGAAGAAGGCGGTGTTGTCGGAAATCCGGGCGGCCTGCTGCATATTGTGGGTCACCATCACCACGGTGCAGCGGTTTTTCAGTTCCGTGGCCAGATCCTCAATCTGGGAGGTGGAGATGGGATCCAGCGCGCTGGTGGACTCATCCATCAGCAGCACCTCCGGCTCCACCGCCAGCGCCCGGGCAATGCACAGCCGCTGCTGCTGGCCGCCGGAAAGGCTCAGGGCGCTTTTTTTCAGGCGGTCTTTTACCTCGTCCCAGATGGCGGCGGAGCGGAGGGAATTTTCCACAATCTCATCCAGCTTCGCCCGGTTCCGGACGCCGTGGGTTCGGGGGCCGTAGGCCACGTTGTCGTAAACGCTCATGGGGAAGGGGTTGGCCTTCTGAAAGACCATGCCAATCCGCCTGCGGAGCCAGATGGGGTCAACCCCGCCGTCGTAGATGTTTTCCTCGTGGAAAATCACCTGTCCGGTGATTTTCACCGAAGGGATCAGGTCGTTCATCCGGTTCAGCGTCCGCAGGAAGGTGGATTTGCCGCAGCCGGAGGGGCCGATAAAGGCGGTAATCTCATGCGCCGGGATGGCGACGGATACATCGTGGAGGGCATGGTTGGTGCCGTACCACAGATTCAGCTGTTTTGCTTCCAAAATCGGTTCCATATGGATTCCTCAATTCTTTTTCAGCTTCCGCCCCAGAAAGGCGGCGGAGAGGTTAATCAGCAGGGTCAGCAGCATCAGGATAGCGGCGATGGAAAAAGCCACCGCCGTTTCGCCCCGCTCGTTGGCGTAGACATACAGGGCTACCGTCAGCGTGGCGGAGGAGGAATGCAGCGACTTGATGAAGCCGTTGAGCACCAGCCCGAATCCGGCGGTGTACAGCAGGGCGGCGCTTTCCCCCACAATGCGGCCCACCGCCAGAATGCAGCCGGTGACGATGCCGTCAATGGCGTTGGGCAGCACCACCGTGCGCACCATGCGCCACTTGCCGGCGCCCAGCCCCAGCGCCCCCTCCCGGTAGGACTGGGGGACGGTTTTCAGGCTCTCCTGGGTGGTGCGGAGGATAGTGGGCAGAATCATCACCACCAGCGTCAGACCGCCGGCAAGGATGCCCGCCTGCAGATTCATCTTCTGCACGAAAAACAGCATACCCACCAGTCCGAAGATGATGGAGGGGATGCCCGTCAGGGTTTCGGCGGCAAACTCAATCAGTCCCACCAGCTTTTTGTTTTCGGCGTATTCCGTCAGGTAGATGGCGGCGCCCACCCCCAGAGGCAGGACGATGACCATGGCCACCAGAATGATATAGAGGGTGTTGAGAATGTTGGGCAGGATTCCGATGGTGTTTTTCAGGTAGCTGGTCTGGCCGGACAGCAGTTCCCACGTCAGACCCGGAATGCCCCGGTAGAAGATATAGCCAATCAAAAACGCCAGCAGGGCGCAGGTCAGTCCCGCGCAAAGCCACACCAGCGCCCGCATTCCCGTGTCATAGGCGCGGCGGCGGGGAGATAATTTCCGGTCGTCCATGTCAGCCCTCCTTGCGATTCTTGATGCACACATTCAGGAGCACGTTAATCAGCATGATAAAGAGAAACAGCACCAGCCCGATGGAATACAGCGCCTGCTGGTAAAGGCTGCCCGGGCTGGCATAGGCCATACCGGAGATAATGCCGGTGGTAAGGAAGCGCACCGGGGTAAAAATTCCCGGCATATTGGACACGTTGCCTGCCACCATGATGATGGCCATGGCCTCACCGATGGCACGACCCACTCCCAGCACCACGGCAGTGGCCACGCCGCTGCGGGCGGCGTGGAGGCTGACACGGAACCATGTTTCCGTGTCCGTGGCGCCCAGGGCCAGACTGGCCTCCTCATATTCCTTGGGCACCGCCCGGAGAGCGGTTTCCGACACGTTGATAATGGAGGGGAGAATCATAATGGCCAGCACGATGACCGCCGCCAGCAGGCAGGCGCCGGAGCCAAGGGAGAAGGTTTTCTGAATGGCCGGCACCAGCACGATCATGCCCACAAGGCCGTACACCACGGAGGGAATGCCCGCCAGCAGCTGCACGGCGGCGCGGATGACTGCCGCCAGCTTCGGCGGCGCCGCCTTGGCCAGAAATACGGCGGTCATCAGCCCCACGGGCACGCCGATGACCATGGCGCCGGCGGTGCCGTAGACGGAACTGAGGATAAAGGCCAGAATCCCGTATTGGGCGCCGGTGGTGGTGTTGGTGGGGTCCCAGACCTCACCGAACAGGAAGTTGGCAAGGCCGATTTCCCGGATGGCCGGCAAGCCGGAGACAATCAGGTAGATGCTGATGAGCAGCACGAAGGCCACCGCCACGATGCCGCACAGCAGGAAAATCAGGTGAATCAGTTCCTCCACGGTTTTGCGGAGGCGGTAGCCGTTCCGTTCCTGCCCGCCGGCAGGGGCGTCCGTCAGGCTCTTCGCCGCGCCCACGGCGGTTACGATTGCGTCAGAGTCCATGCTTGACTCCTTTCTTATTCTGTGGGAACAGCCTCCACCCGAAGCAGGGATGGAGGCGTTTCCAATGGTTGCGAGGAGGGGTACGGGGAATCCGGAAAGGGTTCCCGCCAGGGAAGATTTACTTGGCCACAGCCACGGCGCCGGCAGTCTTGATAAGGTCGTTGGCGGCAACAGAGGTGGCGTAGTCGAAGAAGGCCTGCGCGGCAGGGGACAGCGTTTCGCCGGTCTTGGTTACCAGGACGAAGGGGCGCTGGATGGCGTAGCTGCCGTCCAGAACCGTGGCCTCCGTGCAGGCCACGCCGCTAACGGTGACAGCCTTGACGGTGTCCTTGCCCTCCACGGCGGAGAGGGAGGCGTAACCGATGGCGTTGGGGTTGCCGGCCACCGCTTCAATGACGCCGCCGGTGGAGGTCAGTTCCTGATCCAGCTTGCAGGCATCCTTGGTGCCGGTGATGGACTCGAAGCCGTCACGGGTGCCGGAGCCGGCTTCCCGGCCGATACAGGAGATGACGCCGGTGTCGCCGCCCACTTCGCTCCAGTCGGTGATTTCACCGGTGAAGATTTTGCCAATCTGCTCCACGGTGAGGTTGTCCACCTTGCTGCCGGCGTTGACGATGACAGCGATACCGTCCAGCGCCACGGTGGTGCCGGTGAGGCCGCCGGAAACCTCCTCATCCTTCAGTGCGCGGGAGGAGAGGCCGATGTTGGCAGAGCCGTTGGAGACGGCTTCGATGCCTGCGCCGGAGCCGGTGGGGTCATAGGTGACGGTGACGCCGCTGTTGTCCGCCATGAACTGCTCGCTGAGGGCGCCGATGACCTTTTCCATGGAGGTGGAGCCGTTGGTAGACACGCTGCCGGAGAGGGCAGTTTCCGCGGGAGCCTCAGTCTGAGTGTTGCTGTCCGCGCTGGTATCGGTGGCGGGTGCTTCTGCCTTGGAGCCGCAGCCGGTGAGGGCCGCCAGGCTCAGAGCCAGTGTTAAAATCAGTGCAAATGTCTTTTTCATGTTGTTCTTCCTCGATTTCCTATGAGTTTGTTTGGACTTCTCAGTACGCTTTCAGTGTACCCGTTTCATGTAAAATGAAAAAGACAGGGAAGGTAAAGTTCATGTCAAATCGGCTGAGCCGCAGAAATGTGCCGGCTTTTCATATTCTTCCCCGTTCCGGGCATACTGACCCCGGATACCAACGGAAGGAAAGGGTGATTTCCATGAGCAGGCGGATTGGCCGGAGGACGGCGGTTTTGCAGACGCCGCCGTCGGTGCTGTCCTTCGCCAACATCGGTGGGCGGATGGAAGGGCAGGGGCCTTTGTCCAAATATTTTGACGAACTGTGCGACGACTCATTTTTCGGGGAGAAAACATGGGAAAAGGCGGAGTCCGCCATGCAGAAGAAGGTCTTGCAGCGGGCGCTGGAGCAGGCAGGGCTGAAGCCCGGGGATCTGGACTGCGTGCTGGCAGGAGATCTGCTGAACCAGTGCACCGGCTCTTCCTTCGGCCTGCGGGAGTCTGGCATTCCCTTTCTGGGGCTGTACGGCGCCTGCTCCACCATGGGGGAGGCTCTGATGCTGGCGGCGCTGCTGATCGACGGAGGCTTCGCCTCGCTGGCCGCCGCTCAGGCCAGTTCCCACTTCTGCACTGCCGAGCGGCAGTACCGGATGCCGGTGCCCTACGGCAGCCAGCGGACGCCCACCGCCCAGTGGACGGCCACCGCCGCCGGGTGCACCATTTTATCCGCTCAGGGGCCGGGGCCGTACCTCACCCACGTCACCTGCGGCAGAATCGTGGACAAGGGAATCACCGATGCCAACAACATGGGTGCTGCCATGGCCCCTGCCGCCTATGACACCCTCCGGGCCTTTTTCTCCGACACGGGAACCGCTCCGGCGGACTACGACGCCATTTTCACCGGCGATCTGGGGGAACTGGGGCACGAAATCGTCACCGACTTCTTCCGGCAGGACGGCGTGGACATGACAAAGAACTATTTTGACTGCGGGATGCTCCTCTATGACCGGGAAAAGCAGGATATGCACGCCGGTGGTTCCGGCTGCGGCTGCTCCGCCGCTGTGTTCAACGGCTATCTTCTTACCGGATTGAAGCAGGGGCGCTGGCATCGGATTCTCTTTGCCCCCACCGGGGCGCTGCTGTCCCCTACCACCAGCTTTCAGGGGGAATCCATTCCCGGCATCTGTCATCTGGTGTGCGTCAGCACGGAAAGGTAATGTATGGACTATCTGAACGCGTTTCTCTGCGGCGGCATTCTCTGTGCCGTCGGTCAGATTCTCATCGATCGCACCCGGCTGACCCCTGCCCGGATCCTGACGGGCTATGTGGTGGCCGGAGTGCTTCTCAGTGCACTGGGGCTGTACCAGCCCATTGCCGACTGGGGCGGCGCCGGGGCTACTGTCCCCCTGACGGGCTTTGGCCACGCGCTGGCCAAAGGTGTGGAAAAAGCGGTGGCGGAGCGAGGCTGGCTGGGCGTCCTCACCGGCGGCCTCACCGCCGCAGCAGGCGGTATTACCGCCGCCGTCGTCTCCGCCGTCCTGACGGCGCTGATTTTCAGGCCGGGGGAAAAGCGGTAAGGCATGGGGCGGGAATGCGGGAACCGGGCGGCCTGCGCCCCTCCCCGCATTTCCCCCCTCTGTACATTTTCCAAATTGTTATCGTTTTGTTCTTCTTTTCTGCCGGGATGTCTGGTATACTGGATTTATCTATTATTCGACAGAAAGGATCTGTTTTTCATGCAGCGTATCTCCGCGCTTTTTCTGGCGCTTCTGCTGACTCTCTCCCTGACCGCCTGCGGCCGGAAAGCCGCGCCTGAAGCGCCGGCACAGGACGGTGACCCGGCGCAGACGGAATCCCCTGATCCCGCCCCTGCGGAGCCGGAGGAACCCCAGCCGGAGCCGTATGTCATCTCCTCTCCCACCGTTGACCGGGGGACAGTGGACGGCGTGACCTATGTGCCGTGGGACGGCATTGTGGAGCACCTGTTCTTCCACCCCATTGTGGCCTATCCGGAGTTGGCCTTTGACGGCGACAGCCAGTCCGACGGCATCGACGACTGGATGGTGACGGTGGACGAGTACAACAAGATTCTCCAGAGCGTCTACGACCATGACTATGTGCTGGTGGACATCAACGACGTCTGGAGCGAAAGCACCGACGCCAACGGCCAGCCGGTGATGGTGCGGAACCCCCTCTACATCCCGGAGGGGAAAAAGCCCCTGATCATCTCCTATGACGACGTGAACTATTACGACTATATGCTCAAGGACGGCTTTACCTACAAGCTCATCATCGGGGACGACGGCCTGATCTGGAGCTATGGGCTGGATCCTCAGGGCAATGAGGTCATCTCCCAGGATCTGGATGCCTTGACCATTCTGGACAAGTTTGTCCGGGAGCATCCCGACTTCTCCCCCTTCGGCGCCAAGGGCAGCCTGAGCCTCACCGGCTATCAGGGGATTCTGGGCTACCGCACCAACACGGACACCAAGGAGTGGAACGACGAACTGGAGGCCAACCGCCAGAAGGAGCGGGAGGCAGTGAAGCCCATCATTGAGGAACTGAAGCGGACAGGCTGGACCTTCGGCAGCCATACCTGGGGCCACATCAACCTCTCGTCCTCCTCTCTGGAGCGGGTGCAGGCGGATACGAAGCGCTGGCTGGACGAGGTAGGCAGTCTGGTTGGCTCCACCACCATTCTCTACTACCCCCACGGCGCCCGGCCGGACGGGGACGACGTCCAGCAGACCGGCCCCATTTTCAGATACCTGCAGGAGCAGGGCTTCCGGGTGTTCGCCTCTGTGGGCATCAGCTCCTACTCCAAAATCAAGACGGACATCTGCGCGGTGATCTGTGACCGCCTCCACCCGGACGGCACCACCCTCCGGGGCAGTGACAAGGTCATCGGCTGGTACAGTCAGTTCTACGATGCCCGGGACATCATCGATCTGGACGTGCGCCCCGACCGGGGCGTGAAGTGGACGCCGAAATCCGCGTCCTGACACGGGAAAGTGAGGGATTCCATGAGTCTTGATGAATTGAAAGCCGCCGCCGTTGCCATGCTGGACCGCGCCTACTGCCCCTATTCCCATTTTCCCGTGGGAGCGGCGCTGGAATGCGCCGACGGCACGGTCTTTACCGGCTGCAACATTGAAAACGCCGCGTACCCCGTGGGCACCTGCGCCGAGCGCACCGCCATGAGCAAGGCCATCAGCGAGGGCTACCGGTCATTCACCCGCATCGTCATTGCCGGCCGCAGTGAGGATTACTGCTATCCCTGCGGGATGTGCCGGCAGTTTATGAAGGAATTTGCCCCGGACATTCAGGTCATCTGCCTCAACGGCAAAGGCGAGGCGAAAGAGCTGACCCTCCGGGAACTGCTGCCCTACGGCTTTGACGGCACCTTCCTCCCCGGAGAGAAGTGACGCAGCCTTTTCCGGACGCCATTGCGGCGCACCGCATCAGCGGTGCGCCGTGTTCACCCTCAAGTCGGCATCCCGTAATTTTGCCTCCGCACCGCTTCCGGAAGGACTTGAAAAAACGTGGGGTCTATGATAAAATATAGAAAATAGCAGAATTGTTACACGTTTCGCATCCTGTATGCAGTATCATTTTATCGGCACTTCCGAAATACAGCCATATCCCTGCGGTCTGCGGGATTTGGAACGGGAAATGAAGCTGCCGCTCAGACGGAAAACCCGGCTGTGTGGGAAGTTCCCGATATCATGGGGCCGTAAAGGTTTCGACGGGGATGGAGAAGCGGGACAAGCGGGCGGCGGCGCCTGACCGCCATAAAACGGGCAATTTTATAAATTAAATAACAACTCTGAAGTTGCTATTGCTGCTTAATTAAAGCAGCCGTCTGAACCGGAGAGGCCACAGGCCGGGGAAGGCGTCGTTGATGTGGCGTCCGTGAGGCGGGAAAGAGTTGACCTGCCCACGCATCATGACTCTACCAAACCGCAAAGTCTGTCAGGTGTCTTTGCGGGGCGGGAATCCTGAAACCTGACTGCGCCCGGAGAAAGTCCCGTGGAACTGTTTTCGGACAGGGGTTCGACTCCCCTCGGCTCCACCAAAGCGACCCTAGACGAACTCAAATCGTCGATGGTCACATCAGAATGGCTGTCCTGTGTGTTATACAGGACAGTC
>CAKUBJ010000003.1 GCA_934636905.1 uncultured Dysosmobacter sp.
GACGGCATCACCCTGAAGCAGTATATGGAAAAGCGGGGGCAGCTGAACTGGCGGGAGTCCCTGCACTTCATCACCCAGATTATGCGGGGACTGAGCCACGCCCACAGCCGGGGCATTATCCACCGGGACATCAAGCCCCAGAACATCATGGTTCTGCGGGACGGCAGCGTGAAGGTGGCCGATTTCGGCATTGCCTGCCTTGCGGATTCCGCCCAGACCCTGACCCAGGAGGCGCTTGGCTCCGTCCACTATATTTCCCCGGAGCAGGCCCGGGGCGACCGGCCGGACGCCCGCAGCGACATTTATTCCTCCGGCGTGGTATTCTATGAAATGCTCACCGGGCGGCTGCCCTTTGAAGGGGAGTCCGCCGTGGCGGTGGCTATTCAGCACCTCAGTTCCATTCCGCTGGCACCCCGGGAGATCAATCCCGAGATCCCGGAACAGCTGGAACTCATCTGCATGAAGGCCATGGCGCCGGATCTGGAGCACCGCTACCAGTCCGCCGACGCCATGATCGCCGATCTGGAGAACTTCCGGAAGAATCCCAATGTGGAGATGAAATTCGACCTCTCTGACCTGCGGCCGGATGAAAATGATGAACCCACCCGTCCTATCCGGACCGTGGGAGGCCATGTGGCCGCCCAGCCGGTCTATCAGCCGGAGCGGAGTCATCCCCGCAGGGAGCGGGAGGAGGACGAGGAGCCGTCCCGCACCGGCGGCCGGCGCATCGTTCTTGCAGGTGCCGCAGCACTGGCGGCGCTGGCGCTGGTGGTGGTGCTCTTCAAAACCATCCTCGGCTCTTTCAGCACGCCGCCGGTGGAGCAGTATCAGGTGCCGGATCTCTTCGACATGACCATTGAGGAAGCGGAAAACGACCCCCGGGTCAAGGATATTTTTGAAATCCAGAAGGCCGGCTCGGAATTCAGCGCCGAGGTGCAGGAAGGGCATATCCTGCGGCAGGATCCCAAGGCCAGAGAAACCCGGAAGGGCAGCCAGCTGGTGATTCAGGTGTGGGTCAGCGCCGGGGAGGAAACCGGCGAGATGCCGGATCTGAAAGATAAATCCCTGCAGGATGCCCGGATTCTTCTGGAAAAGCTGAGCCGGGAGTACAATCTGGAACTGACGGTGGAGGTGCCGGAGGAGCAGAAGCAGTTCTCCGATGAAATTGCGGCGGACTGCGTCATCAGCACGGTGCCCGTCAAAGGCGAAGTCCTGAAAAAGGGCGATACCGTAACGCTGATCCTCAGCAAGGGGCCTGAAGTCAAACCGGTGACGGTGCCCACCTTCGTGGGGCTGAATATCGACGAAATTCTGGCGCAGCTGGAAGGCTACGGGCTGGTCTGCGGCGCCGAGGACGTGGAAGTGGTAGACAGCGACAAGGCCGGCGGCACCATCGTCTGGCAGAGCATCAACCCGCTGGATAAGGTGGACGAGGGAACCCGCATCCGCTTCCAGGTCAGCGCAGGGCTTGCCAGCAGTTCCCTGCCCATCACCGTGGATCTTCCCCAGAACGGAAACGAGGTTGTAAAGGTGGAAATCTATGTGGGGGATGAGCCGAATCCGCAGTACAGCGAAACGGTTCACACGGCGGACGGCGCCGTCAACGCCACGATTTCCGGCACCGGGCGGAAAATGGTGAAGGTCTATTTCGACGATGTGCTGGATCAGAGCCAGTCCTATGAGCGGAGTTTCGGATAAGGGCATGACGGAAGGAAGAATCCAGAAGGCCCTCAGCGGCTTCTACTATGTGGACACCGGCGCGGAGGTGCTGACCTGCCGCGCCCGGGGCAAATTCAGGAAGGACGGCCTTTCCCCGCTGGTGGGCGACCGCGTGCAGGTGCGGGAACTGGGAAAGGGCGAGGGCTTTGTGGAGGCCGTCCTGCCCAGAAAAAACGCCTTTGAGCGGCCTGCGGCGGCCAACATCGACCAGCTGGTGGTGATTGCCTCCGCCGCCATTCCCAGAACGGATCCCTTTCTGATTGACCGGATTGCCGCCATTGCGGCTCTGAAGGGCTGTGAGGTTGTACTCCTGCTGAACAAGTGCGATCTGGATCCGGCGGAGGAGTTGTACGGCATTTACACCGCCGCCGGCTTCCCGACGCTGCGGGTCAGCGCGGAAACCGGGGAGGGGCTGGATGCGCTGATCCCCCTGATAGCCGGAAAGCTGTCTGCCTTTACAGGCAACTCGGGGGTGGGAAAATCCAGCATCCTGAACGCGCTGGATCCCACCTTCCACCTGAAAACCGGGGAGATCAGCACCGCCCTTGGCAGAGGCCGCCACACCACCCGCCATGTGGAACTGTTCCGCCTTGGCTGCGGCGCGGAGGTCATCGACTCTCCCGGCTTTTCCTCCTTTGAAACGGAGGAACTGGACTGGGAACTGAAGCAGCACCTGCCGGAAACCTTTCCGGAATTTCGCCCCTATCTGAGGCAGTGCCGGTTTCAGGACTGCAGCCACACCCGAGAGAAGGGCTGCGCCGTGCTGGCGGCTTTGAAAGCCGGAGAGATTCAGCCCAGCCGCCACAAAAGCTATCTGCGGCTTTATGAGGAACTGAAGCCCTTGCAGGAGTGGCAGCGGAAGTAAGCCGGCGGGGGACCCACATCGAAATGGCTTTCCGCAGCGGTTCCGCCTGATATAAGAACCACACAAAAGAATACAAAAAGGAAAGGGCATGACGAAGGTCATGCCCTTTCCGCGGAATATGCCCGTTTTCCGATGCCTCCGGCCATTGGCCGGAGGCATCGCTGGTTTCGGAGGACTCAGAGATCGAAAATGCCCATAATGGCGATGCCGATGACCACCAGACAAATCATGGCGTAGTGCTTCCAGGAGAGCTTCTCCTTCAGGAAAATCCGGCTCCACAGCACGGAGGCGGCACAGTAGGAGGAGATGATAGGGGCAGACATGGCCAGATGGGAGGTGTCCGCGATGGCGTAGATATAGGCGAACTGGCCGGCGGTTTCGCAGATGGCGCCAAAGTACTTGGGAGCCTCCATTTTGGGAACCAGCCGATCCTTCTTGATGACCACCACATAGATAAAGCAGAACACCGCCGCCGCCAGAAAAGTCAGTTCATAGGCACAGTTGGCGGAGGCCGCTGCCTGGTCGGCGCATTCCTCCATCGTGGCGTACAGGCCGCCGTCATAGGCCCGGGCAGTCAGAATTTCCAGCACCCGGTTGTCGGCAAAGGTGCCGGCGGCGTCCAGCAGGCAGTAGGCTGCCGGCAGAGCCAGAGCCAGAAAACTCTTGGCATACTTGTAATTGCCGTCCTTCTGCCGCTCCGCCCGCAGTTCCGGGTCCTCGGTGGCGTCCACCACCCCCAGACCGATGGCGCCGGCGCACACCAGCAGGATGGCAAACAGCGCCAGAGGGGAGTAGTCGTCTCCGCCTACGAAAATCAGGGTCAGCACCGCCACCAGTGCCCCGGAGGAGTTGCAGATGGGGGAGGACACGGACAGTTCAATGTACCGCAGCCCCAGATAGCCCAGCGCCATGGAGCCGATGTAGAGAAGGGACACCGGCAGGTACGTCCAGATGACGGACCAGCTGATGGCCGTGCCGCCTACGAAGATCTCAAAGGCGGCGTGCAGCCCCATCACCACGCCTACGGCGATGACCATTTTCAGATGGCTGAGTTTGTCGCTGCCGTCCCGGCAGCCGATTTTGGAAAAGAGGTCGCTGCCGCTCCAGCACAGGAGGGCAATCAGGGAAAGCCAAAGCCACATGGGAAAATACTCCTTTATTTTGAATTAATGTAAAGTGATTATACTGAACAGAAAATTTCGCTTACAGCGTGACCAGACCGGCATCCGCCAGTTTCTGCAGGCTCATGAGAATGCCCAGCTTGGCGTGATACCAGGTAAGCCCCCCCTGAAAATAGACGGCGTAGGGGGGACGGATGGGGCCGTCGGCGGACAGTTCGATGCTGCTGCCCTGCACAAAGGCGCCTGCCGCCATAATGACGTCGGAATCATAGCCGGGCATGGCCCAAGGCTCCGGGGTCACATAGCTGTCCACCGGCGCGGCGGCCTGAATGCCCCGGCAGAAGGCCACCATGGCCTCCTTGCTGCCCAGCGTCACCGCCTGAATGATGTCGTGGCGGCTTTCCGTGCCGTTGGGGACGCAGGCAAAGCCCAGCTTTTCGTATACGTTGGCGGCGAAGATGGCGCCTTTCAGCGCGCCGGACACCACCGTGGGGGCAAGGAACAGCCCCTGATAGAAGGCGGGCATCAGCCCCAGATTGGCGCCCACCTCCTGTCCCAGCCCGGGGGCGGAGAGACGGTAGGCGCACCGCTCCACGCACTCCTTCGTGCCGCAGATGTAGCCGCCGATGGGGGCAAGGCCGCCGCCGGGGTTTTTGATGAGGGAGCCAACCACCATATCCGCTCCCATGTCGGAAGGCTCCAGCCGCTCCACAAATTCGCCGTAGCAGTTGTCCACCATGACCTTGACGCCGGGCTTGATCTCCTTGCAGAAGCGAATCAGTTCCCCAATCTGCTCCACGGAAAAGCTGGGGCGGGTGGCGTAGCCCTTGGAGCGCTGGATGGTGATGAGTTTTGTGCGCCCATTGATTTTGCTGCGGATGGCGTCGTAGTCAAACGTCCCGTCAGGCTTCAAATCCGCCTGGGCGTAGGTGACGCCGTACTCCTTCAGGGAGCACTTGCTCTCCCGGATGCCGATGACCTCCTCCAGCGTGTCGTAGGGGGCGCCAACGGGGGAGAGCAGCTCGTCCCCCGGCAGCAGGTTGGCGGACAGCGCCACCGTCAGGGCGTGGGTGCCGCAGGTAATCTGAGGGCGCACCAGCGCGGCCTCCGTGTGGAACACGTCGGCATACACCCGCTCCAGATTGTCCCGCCCCTCGTCATCGTAGCCGTAGCCGGTGGTGGCGGCAAAGTGAGTGGCGTTCACCCGGTTTTTCTGCATGGCGGCCAGCACCTTGGCCTGATTGTACTCCGCCGTCTGGTCAATGGCGTCAAACCGCTCCCGCAGCCCTGCGATAATCCCCTCGCCGTATTCATAGACAGCCGCGCTGATGCCCAGCTGCCCGTACATGGATTCCATTTTCATGCGTGATGCTCCTCGTTTCCCAAAATCTCGTCCGCCAGCCGGTTCAGAACCTCCGGCCGGGTGACTACCAGACCGCTGGACTCATTGCCCAGAATCAGCAGGGTATCTCCCGGGGAGATGCCGTAAAACCGGCGCGCCTCCTGTGGGATCACAATCTGTCCCCGTTCTCCCACCCTGGCGGTGCCGAACACGCGGTTTTTTCCCTGTCCCAGGATGTGTTTGCCTCCGGGCATCCCAACCACCTCCAACGGCATATTTTTCACACTTGTATGAATATAGCAGACGGGAGGGAAAAAGGCAAGCTTTTTCCGGAAATTTCCGGCTTTCTCTGCAAACACGGGACAACCCCCTCATCCCCGCCCCTGCCGGAAAAGGGAGGAGGGCATAAGCGGAGGGGCACAAAAAGCCCCCGGCACACCATGTGTGCCGGGGGATGTAAGAGACGCAATCAGCTAAGACGGATGCCGCCGACAAAGTACTTGTTGTAATAGCCGGAGGTCAGATCGCTGATGACCACGCTGCTGCCGGAGGAAGACGCATGGATGTGCTGCCCGCTGCCGATGTAAATGCCGGCGTGGGAGCAGGCCTTCCCTGCGTTGCGGCTGGGGTCGTTGAAGAAGACCAGATCGCCGGGCTGAAGCTCGGAAATGCTGGAAATCTTGGTGCCCAGCCCGCTGAACCACTGGCTGGTGGCGGAGTGGGGCAGATTGTAGCCGAACTGCTTGAAGATGTACATGGTGAAGCCGGAGCAGTCAAAGCCGCCGGCAGAGGCGCCGCCGTAGACATAGCGGGTGCCCAGATGCTTCATGGCGGTTTCCACGATGGAAGAACCCTTGCTGCTGGCGGCATTGGCAGTCAGAACCAGCAGGTCGCTGCGGATGTAGCCCTCCGTGCCGTACTGGCAGGTGACATCGTACCAGCCGTCTTCCAGACCGTTGACGGTGACGATGGTTCCGGCGCTGATGGTGGCCAGACTCTCGCTTTCGGTGCTGGCGGCGGCACGGACGTGGACGGTGCCTTCGGGCACGCGGCCGTAGGTGGTGAAGACGTTGTCCTGATCGATCAGGAGATAGTCGGCGGACACATAACCGGTATTGCCGTTGTAGTCAATTTTGTACCAGCCGGGAACGCTGTCGTCCAGCAGAGCCACGGCCACGGATTTATCCAGCGTGGTGACGATGCCGGCAGAAGTGCTGGGTTCGGAGCGCAGGCGCAGGGAAGTGCCGGTGGTGCAGCCGGCGCCGATGGCGATTTCGCCCTCAGCGGAGGCAAAGGCAGTCAGTGCCAGAGTGGTCAGTGCGGCAAATACGGCAGCCTTTGCGGCTTTTTTCATGAAAAGCTTCATCGAAACGCTTCCTTTCCTTCGTATCGGCGGGGGCGGGCTTACTTGCCGGCCAGCGCCCGTTCCAGCCAGATGGAGGCAAAGTCCATCGCCTCGTACAAGCTGCTCTTTTCGCTCTTTTTGATGATCCGTTCCTTGGCTCTCACGGTGGGATCCGTCAGCTGAAGCTGAAGGGAAACCTTGGTGGCCATGTCCAGCCCGTTTTCCTTTTTGCTTTCCAGAACCTGCATCATGACGATATATTTGTCAGCCATCGTGCCGTAGTAGATCAGGTTGTCGATCCGCCGCAGGGGATGGCCTTTATAAATCAGACCTTCTGTTTTCGTTTCAGCCATAGTAACACTCCCTTGGAAAATTGTAACCAAATTGTAACATCTTTTATCCAATTTGTCAACGAAAGAATGGCGGGAAAATTTGCCAACCTCGGAAAACGACGAAAACGGACGGCTTTTGGGCAGAAAAAAGCACGGGAACAGTCCCCTGTTCCCGTGCCGTGACAGACCCGTTACTGACCCAGATACTTTTTCACCAGAACCTGTAAAAGTTCGTCCCGATCCAGCTTGCGGATCAGGGTGCGGGCGCCCATGTGATTGGTGATGTAGGTGGGATCCTCAGAGAGGATGTAGCCTACGATCTGGTTGATGGGATTATAGCCCTTTTCCTCCAGCGCCTGATAGACGGTGGTCAGAATATGCCGGATCTCCGCATCCTTTTCATCCACGATACTGAATTTGCGGGTAAAATCATCCATACGGACACCCCCTTGATATCTGATGAAATCAGTATACTCGGTTTTGAAAATGAAGTAAAGGGGAAAAAGGAAATGTAACAGAATAGTAATAAAATCGGAGCAGCGAACAGAGAACGCTGCTCCGATTGATCCGGGAGAAAGCAGGCCTTTACCGCAGTTCGGCGCCGCACTCCGCCCGGAGGGACTCCAGAATGCTCTTCACGTCCTCATCGGCCGTCCCACAGACTGCCGGACAGTCTGTGGGAACCCTGTATGATTCAAATGCTCGGCGGAAATGAATTCCGCCTGCGCCGGGATTCTGCTGCGCAGAATGCCCGCACGCGGTTCCCACGTCCCCGCGCTGCGGGGGAAGAGGCCGGGGGAAGATTTACCGCAGTTCGGCGCCGCACTCCGCCCGGAGGGACTCCAGAATGCTCTTCACATCCTCATCGGCCTCTTCGGCGGTGAGACTCCGGTCGTCGGCCCGGAGGGTCAGGCTGAAGGCCACGCTCTTTTTGCCGGGAGCGATGCCCACGCCGGTGTAGATGTCAAAGAGCGCCACGTCTTTGAGAAGCCCTCTGGCACCCTTGCGGATGGCGTCCTCCAGCTGCCCCACGGTGACGGACTTGCCGCACACCACGGCGATGTCCCGGGTGACGGCAGGGAATCTGGGCAGAGGCTGGTAGACCGGCTGGGCGCCCCTGTTTTCATACAGCGCGTCGAACCGCAGTTCGGCGGCGTACAGTTCGGCATCCACGCCGTAGTGCTCCGCCACATGGGGATGAACCTGCCCCAGCGTGCCCAGCAGGCGGTCACCGCAGTAGACCTTGGCGCAGCGGCCGGGATGATAGGAGGGATTCTCCCGGTCGGCCAGGAACCGGACGTCCTCCACCCGCAGCTGCTTCAGCACGGCTTCCACGGCGCCCTTGAGGGCGAAGAAGTCCATGCCGCCGTAAGCACCCAGCGTCAGCACCTTCGGCTCGTCGGCAAGGCCGTCAGGCCGCTTGAAGTACACCCGCCCCAGTTCGTAGAGCCTGGCGGACTTGTTGCGGAAGTTGTAGTTCCGGGTCAGGATTTCCAGCATGGAGGGCAGGGTGGTGGTGCGCATGATGGAGGTGTCCTCCCCCAGCGGGTTCAGGATTTTCAGGGAGTCCCGCAGGGGGGAGTCCTTGGGAAGGTCGATTTTGTCGTAGTAGGTGGGGCTGATGAAGGAGTAGGTGATGATTTCATCATACCCGGCGGCGCGGCACACGCTGCCCAGCAGGTTTTCCGTCTGCTGGATGTCCGTCAGCCCCCGACGCTCCGTCAGACCGTTGGAGAGGGTGTCGGGGATGTTGTTGTAGCCGTAGAACCGGGCCACTTCCTCGGCAATGTCGGAGTAATGCTCCACATCGGAACGCCAGGAGGGAACATGGATGGTGTCCCCCTCCACGGTGAAGTCCAGAGATTCCAGAATCCGCACCATTTCTTCCCGGGACACGTCGGTGCCCAGCAGGCCGTTGACCTTCTCCGGCTCCAGCTTCACGGTGACGGGATTGGAGTCTCTGGCGATGACATCCATGACGCCGTCCACCACTTCGCCGGCGCCCAGCAGTTCCACCAGTTCGCAGGCACGCTCCACGGCCTTCAGGGTGTTCATGGGGTCAAGCCCCTTTTCGTAGCGGGAGGAGGCGTCGGTGCGCATATTCAGCGCGGCGGCGGTGCGGTGGATGGAGGTGCCGTTGAAGTTGGCGGACTCAAAGAGCACCATGGCGGTGTCGCCTACGATTTCGGAGTTGGCGCCGCCCATGACGCCCGCTACGCAGACGGGTCTGTTCTCATCGCAGATGCAGAGCATGGAGGGGGTCAGCTTCCGCTGATTGCCATCCAGGGTCTGGATGGTTTCCCCCTCCCGGGCGGTGCGGACGATGATATGGTTGCCCTCCACGCAGGAGAAGTCAAAGGCGTGCATGGGCTGGCCGTATTCCAGCATCACATAGTTGGTGATGTCCACGATGTTGTTGATGGGGCGGACGCCGGAGTTCCGCAGCCGTTCCCGCAGCCATGCAGGGGAAGGCTGAATCTTCACGTTCTTTACCATCCGGGCGGTGTACCGGGGGCAGAGGTCGCCGTCCTCAATGTCGATGTCCACCAGTTCGGCAATGGAGCCGCCGCAGCCCTTCACCACAGGGGTGTGGAGTTTCAGAGGACGGTGGAAGGTGGCGCTGGCCTCCCGGGCAAGGCCGATGACGCTGAGGCAGTCGGGGCGGTTGGGGGTGATTTCAAACTCCACCACATGGTCGTCGGCGCCGATGACCTTGGCCATGTCGTCTCCGGGCTTCACGTCCTCGTTGAGGACGAAAATGCCGTCGGCAATGCAGTGGGGGAACTCCTTCTGCTCCGCGTGGAGGTCAGTCAGGGTGCAGATGGCGTCAGCCTTGGTGTTGTAGGCCACCAAATCCCCTGTGTGGAGGTTGGAGCAGGCGGTGTCAGGAGAAGCGGTGGCGCTGCCGATGTCCAGGGTGGTGTGATACCGGCCGTAGGACTGAGGCTCCACCTCCAGCACCTTGCCGCAGACCACGGGGCCGAACACCTTGTCCCCGGGCCGGATGTCGGTGGGGATGGAGGGCTTGGCAGGGTCGATGGGATGATAGTCGTTCAGCAGGGCGGCGGGGGTGATGACCGCGTAGGGGTAATCATGCTCGGCGGTAAGACCCAGTTCCTTCAGGGAGCAGAGCATTCCGTTGGAGAGCACTCCCCGGAGTTTGCCCTTTTCGATTTTCACACCGCCGGGCAGCAGGGACTTGTGCTGCGCAACGGGAATCAGGTCGCCTGCATGGATGTTCCACGCGCCGGTGACAATCTGCACCGGCTCGCTCTGCCCCACGTCAATCTGGCAGACCCACATATGGTCGCTGTCCGGGTGCTTTTCCATGGACAGGATTTTGCCTACCACCACGTTTTTCAGGGACTCATCCAGCGCCGTCACCGTTTCCACCTTGGAGCCGGAGAGGGTCATGGCCTCGTCAAACTCCCGGTCACTGATGTCGGAAACGTCTACAAATTCATTTAACCATTTACGGGAAAGAATCATTGTCTATACCTTGCCTCTCTGTCAAAATTGAGTCAGGAACCGCTCGTCGTTCTCGAAAATCAGCCGCAGGTCACTGATTTTGAAGTGACCCATGGCGAAGCGCTCCAGTCCCATGCCGAAGGCGAAGCCGGAATACTCGTCGGGGTCAATGCCGCAGTTCCGCAGCACCTTGGGGTGCACCATGCCGGCGCCCAGCACCTCAATCCAGCCCTCGCCCTTGCAGGTGGGGCAGCCCTTGCCGCCGCACTTGTGGCACTGGATGTCCACCTCGCAGGAGGGCTCCGTGAAGGGGAAGTGGTGGGGACGGAAGCGGGTGACGGAGCCGGGGCCGTAGATGGCCTTGATGACGGCGTTCAGCGTGCCTTTCAGGTCCGCCATGGTCACGCCCTTGTCCACCACCAGACCCTCGATCTGATGGAACATGGGGGAGTGGGTGGCGTCCACCTCGTCCTTGCGGTACACCCGGCCGGGGGAGATCATGCGGATGGGCACGCCGTGCTCCTCCATGGCCCGGATCTGCATGGGAGATGTCTGGGTGCGCAGCAGGATTTTGGAATCCTCCGTGAGGTAGAAGGTATCCGTCCAGTCCCGGGAGGGGTGGGATTCCGGCGCGTTCAGCTTGGTGAAATTGTAGCTTTCCAGTTCGATTTCCGGGCCGTCCATGATTTCAAAGCCCATGTCCAGAAATACCTGCTTGATTTCGTCCAGCACGGTGTACATGGGATGCTTGTGCCCCAGTTCCATGGCCTTGCCGGGGATGGTGACGTCCACCGTCTCGGCCTCCAGCCTGGCCTCCAGTGCCGCCTTCTGCAAAATGGCGGACTGGGACTCGATGGCCTTTTCCACGGCGGCGCGCACCTCGTTGGCCATCTGTCCCATGACGGGGCGCTCCTGAGCGGAGAGACTGCCCATCTGCTTGAGGACGGCGGTCAGTTCTCCCTTTTTGCCCAGATACTTCACCCGCAGGGCGTCCAGTTCCGCCGCGGCTTTGGTGCCCGCGATGGATTCCATGGCGCCTTTGCGGATGGCTTCCAGCTGTTCTTTCATCATAAACGCAAAACTCCTTTGTGTTGGAATGGGATAACGGAATGGGGCTGTGAGGCGGCTTTGTACTGCGTCCGGCGGCAGGGCAGGTGTTCCGGAAGTGCAAAATAAAAAGCCCTCCATCCCATCCTTGGGACGAAAGACTTCCTTCCGCGGTACCACCCAAATTTGCGCCGGAGCGCACACTTGCACCCCGGTAACGGAGGGTATCCGCCATGTTTCCATGGAAGCTCCGGGGCGAACCAAACCGGGCGTCCGCAGGTCGGCTTGCAGCCGGTGACCGACCCTCTCTGCGGCGGCGTTTCAGGTTATTTTCCCGTTCACAGCCTGTATCGTACCCATATATAACATAGAATCCGGGAAAATGCAAGCGCAAAATGCACAAAAACAGGAAATCCGGGGGACGGAAAGAATTTCGTTGCACCCGGCGCCGTCCTATGGTAGAATGAAGCCGGAAAATAACCCGCCAGTGCGGGCAGGAGGGAGAAACTGACTATGAACAAGATCATCACCATCAGCCGGGAGTACGGTGCAGGCGGCCATTCCATCGGCCGGCGGGTAGCGGAGGAACTGGGGATCCCGTTCTACGACCGGGACATTCTGAAGGAGACGGTGAAGACCAGCGGCTTTGACCCGGACATGGTGGAGCACGATCAGGAGGACGTATCCTCTACGAATTTCTTCCTCAAGAGCATCTGCTCTTTCTCGGACGCCTCCTTCTCCGACACCCAGGATGCCATTCACGACGTGCAGAAGGCCGTCATCCTCCACTTCGCCAAGGAAGGCCCCTGCGTGATTCTGGGGCGCTGCGCCGACGAGATTCTGCGGGAGGCGGGAATGGAGTCCCTGAACGTGTTCATCCACGCCGATGCGGTGCACCGGGCAGTGCGGGTCAGCGAACTGACCGGCTCCAAGGATGCCACGGAGCTTCAGAAAATCATTACGAAGAAGGACGACAGCCGCCACACCTACTATCATCACTACACCGGCAAGAAGTGGGGGGACTGCCACAATTACCAGCTGGTGCTGGACAGCGGCGCGCTGGGCTATGACCTGTGCGTCAAGCTGATTCTGGAAGCCGCTCAGGCCGAATAAAACGGAAATCCCCCTGACGGGGCGGCAGAGCCATGAAGCGCCCTGACAGGCCGTTGCGTATGCGATGCCTGCCGGGGCGTTTTTTCAGTGCCGCTTTCCGGGGCACAGGATTCCCGCAGAACCCCTGCGGAGGGAAAAAGGAGGAATCTCTTTGAAACTGACAACATCCGCCCAGATGCGGGAACTGGATAAAATCGCCATCGAGGAGCGGCACATCCCCTCCATCGACCTGATGGAGCGGGCGGCGGAGGGCGTGGCGGAGGCGGTGCTGGCGCTGCTGCCGGAGAAGCCCTCCCGGTGCCGGGCAGCGGCGCTGTGCGGCTCGGGAAACAACGGCGGAGACGGCATTGCCGCCGCACGGCTGCTGTTTTTGAAAGGAGTGCGGGTGCGCTGCTTTCTGGTGGGGGACTATGAAAAGCTGACTCCGGACAGCATGGAAATGACCCGCCGCCTGTCGGACTGCGGCGTGGAACTGGAGCGCTTTGACCCGAAAAATGAGGAGCAGCTGGGGTATATCCGCCGCTGCGACGCGGTGATTGACACCGTGTTCGGCGTGGGGCTGAACCGGGAGGTGACGGAGGGCAGCGTCTTTGCCGCCGCCATTGACCTGATGAACGAAAGCCGGGGGCACGTCATTGCCGCCGACATTGCCAGCGGCGTGGAGGCGGACACCGGCCGGATTCTGGGCAGAGCCGTCCGGGCGGAGCGAACCGTGACCTTCACCTTCCCCAAAATCGGGCAGGCAGTGGGGGAGGGCGCCATTTACAGCGGACAGGTTTCCGTGGAGGACATCGGGATTCCGGCAGACCTGAAGCGGAAGCTGACAAGCGCCGCCCAGACGGTGGAGCCGGACTTTGTGGGCTGGGCGCTGCCGCCCCGGCAGGCGGACGGCCACAAGGGCACCTTCGGGAAGCTGCTGATTGTGGGCGGCGCCGTGGGGTACACCGGCGCGCCGTATCTGGCGGCGTCGGCGGCAGTGCGCACCGGCTGCGGACTGGTGTCTCTGGGGGTGCCGGAGGTCATCTGGCCTGTGGAGGCAGCCAAGTGCACCTCCGCCATGCCCTTCCCCCTGCCGGAGAAGGGCGGAATGCTCTCCGGCAAAGCCATACCGCAGATTCTGAAGAAACTCTCCGGCTGTGACGTGCTGGCGCTTGGCCCCGGACTGGGCCGCAGTGAAGAAACGGCCCGGCTGGTGTGGGAACTGCTGAAGACGGAGAAGCCGGTGGTGCTGGACGCCGACGGCATAAATGCCCTTGCCGGGCATATGGATGTACTGGATGCCCGCCGGGGGCGCGTCACAATCCTGACGCCCCATGACGTGGAGTTTGCCCGCATGGGCGGGGAACTCAGGGGCGGCGACCGGGTAAAGGCGGCGCGGGACTTCGCCGTGTCCCACGGCTGCGTGCTGGTGCTGAAGGGGCACCGGACGGTGACGGCCGCGCCGGAGGGGAACGTTCTGGTGAACACCACCGGGAGCAGCGGCCTTGCCAAGGGGGGCAGCGGAGACGTCCTTACCGGCGTCATCGCCTCCCTGCTGGCACAGGGTGCCGGGGCGGTGCAGGCGGCTGCTGCCGGGGCGTGGCTCCACGGCCGGGCAGGGGACTTGGCGCAGCAGGAACTGACGGCCTACGGCACGACGCCGGAGGACACCGTGCACCGCCTGCCGGCAGCCATCCGGGAAATTCTGGAATAACGGAGGAAAACGGGGTGCGCATTGTAAAATGTGTACCGATGATGACCCTGTGCCTGCTGCTGTGTGGCTGCGGTGCACAGGAAAAGGAGCCGGCGGCGGATTTCAGAGCCGCCTATCAGGAGATGTCCGGCTGTGAAATGACGGCGGAGGTCACCTGTGACCAGTCCGGACGGGCGTGGACGGCAGTCCTGCGGAGCACCTGCGTGCCGGAGGGGGAGAGCACCGTGGAGGTGCTGGAGCCGCTGGAACTGGCCGGCGTCCGGGCCGTCATCCAGGAGGAGGGCTGGACGCTGGAATACGGCGACCTGTGCCTGAACGCCGGGACGCTGAGCGGGGAGGACATCAGCCCCGCCGAAGCGCTGCCCCGGATGATGTCCGCCCTGCGGGAGGGCTGGCTGCTGGAGGAGAACGACGAGGAATGGGAGGCAGTTCCCTGCACCCGGCTGGCGCTGGAGCAGACCGGCGGCGCCGGCGGGGAAATTGTGACCACCCTCTGGCTCCGGCAGGCGGAGGGCACCCCTCTTTACGGAGAAATCGCCGTGGACGGCGAAACAATTTTGAAAGCCCGGTTTACGGATTTTGCATTCTGTGATACAATAGCGGAAACCCCATGAAAAACAGCGGGAGTCCCGCAAATTCACAAAAGACAGGTGAATCACTTTGGAGGATACGATTCTGCGGCGCACCTGGGCGGAAATTGACCTGGATGCGCTGGAACACAATTATAACATCGCCCGGCAGAGAACTGGCGCCGGTGTGAAATATCTGGGGGTGGTGAAGGCGGATGCCTACGGCCACGGCGCGGTGCAGGTTTCCCGGAAACTGGAGCAGCTGGGGGCGGACTATCTGGCGGTGTCCAGTCTGGACGAGGCCCGGGAACTGCGTCACGGCGGCATTGCCATGCCCATCCTGATTCTGGGGCATACGCCTCCGGAGATGGTGCCCCAGCTGATTGCTTACAACATCACCCAGGCGGTGTCCGCCAAGGCCAAGGCGGAGGAATACAGCGCCGAGGCGGTGAAATGCGGCGGCACCCTGCGGGTGCACATCAAGGTGGACACCGGGATGTCCCGGCTGGGCTTTCTGGTGCGCGGTGAGCATTTTGAGGGCGGCGTGGACGCCATTGCGGCCTCCTGCGCCCTGCCGGGGCTGGACGCCGAGGGCATTTTCACCCACTTTGCCGTCTCCGACATGGACGGCGAAGACTGCGAGGCCTATACCCGGGAGCAGTTCGGCGTGTTCACCCATGTGCTGGACGCGCTGGCGGCGCAGGGCCGCACCTTCCGCATCCGCCATTGCGCCAACAGCGGCGCCCTGACCCGGTATCCGGAGATGTATCTGGATATGGTGCGTCCCGGCATCGCCCTCTACGGCGTGGGGGACGACGCCCAACGGCTGGGACTGCGGCCGGTCATGAGCCTGAAGTCCAGCATTTCCACCATCAAGATTTTTGACCCGGACACCACCGTCAGCTACGGGCGCACCTTCCGCACCACGGGGAAGACCCGCATCGGCGTGCTGCCCATCGGCTATGCCGACGGCTTCTTCCGGGGGTTGTCCAACCGCATGGCGGTGCAGACGGCTTATGGCCCGGCACCCCTACGGGGACGGATCTGCATGGATATGTGCATGGTGGATCTGACGGATCTGCCGGAGGTAAAGGTGGGGGACACCGTGGAGATCTTCGGCAAGACCCAGAGTGTGGACAGTCTGGCCGCCCTTCTGGATACCATCCCCTACGAACTGATCTGCGCCGTCAGCAAGCGGGTGCCGAGATTGTACATGGAGCAGGGGAAAGAGGTAGAGCGGAGCCTGCGGCTGCTGTAAGCGGGTCAGTTCGCCGCCGCAAATGCGGCGTACAAGCGTTTTGCGGAGCAAAACCTTGAAATGAGCCGGATTCATTCCGGGTCATTTGCGTGCAATGACAGGGTTCCCGCCGGAATCCGATTCCGGTGGGACACTGACCTGCGCCGTCAGCAAGCGGGTACCGAGATTGTACATGGAGCAGGGGAAAGAGGTAGAGCGGAGCCTGCGGCTGCTGTAAGTCGGCAGCGCTCTGCCGCACACGACGCCTGTCCGCCGCATAGGATGCTGCGGGGCGGGACACCGGAATTTTGCCGGCGGGGTATAAATTCCGGGACTGCGTGGGAGAATGAAAGTGGCCTCACCGAATCGGTGACGGGTACTTCTTTCGGCGGAGTGTGAACTTTGTGGATATAAGTGTCAAACGCGGCGATATTTACTATGCCGATCTCTCCCCGGTGGTGGGCAGCGAACAGGGGGGCGTGCGGCCGGTGCTGATTATCCAGAACGATACCGGCAACCGCTACAGCCCCACGGTCATCGCGGCGGCAATCACCTCCCAGACGGGCAAAGCCCGCCTGCCGACACATATCGACCTCCCGGTGAACGAGCACTGCGGCCTCAACCGGAACTCCATCATCCTGCTGGAGCAGGTGCGGACGCTGGACAAAAAGCGTCTGCGGGAGCGGATGGGCCATGTGGAGGAAGAGGTCATGGAAAAGGTGGACACCGCCATTGCGGTGAGTTTCGGACTGCCCCACGACCAGCTGGTATAGGAACGGAGGATACCCCCTTCCGGAGGCGGAGACGCCCTCCGGAAGGACATCATAAGGCAACGGAGGTACATATGAAAAACAGATGGGGACTGCGCCTGACGGCGCTGATGCTGGTAAGCGCCCTTGCGGCGGCAGGTGTTTCCGCGGCTGTGGAGCCGGGTTCCGCCAGCGATCCGCTGGTGACGCTGAGCTACCTGAACGAAACTTTCCTGGGGCAGGTTATGGCCGGGGTGGATCAGAAAATCGCCGCCCGGAACAGCCGGCTGCTTCAGCAGTCCGGCGGCGGGACAGGCAGCGCCGCGGAATTTGCGGTGGTGACCCTCTCAAAGGGACAGACCCTCACCGGGGACATCGGCTGCGAGGTGATGCTGCGCATCGGCTCCGCCTCCTGTGTGTCTCCCTCCAATCCGGGGCTGATTGACGAAACCGCCGGCACCACCCTGAATAACGGCGGCGCCCTGTCCGCCAACCATCTCTACATGATGACCATTGAGGGGCGGGGGGTCAAGGCAGGCGCCGACACCACCAAGCTGCTGGTACGGGGCACCTACACCGTAGGCTGACGGAACCGCCTGTACGGCACTGCCGCGATTTCCGGAACCCCGCCGCATCATAGATTTCTCCGCCTGCGCATATGCTTGCGCAGGCGGACCTTTGTATGGAGGAGGGGCTTCCATGGACAAGTACCCGGTTTTTGAGGGGGAAAAGGCGGCAGGGGAGATGACGGTATACCCGGAGGCGCTGTATACGGTGTTTGCGGTTTCCTGTCCCCGGCGGGAGGGACTGTGGACGGCGTGGGCCGTGGGGGAAACGGGGAGCCTGCGCATCGGTGTCCCGGAGCCGGAGGACGGCTGTCTCCGCATCCGCCGCCGATTTTCCCAGCGGCTGACGGCGCCCCTTGGGACGCTCCTCAGAGGCGAACTGCGGCCGCTGGGGCAGGAGCGGGAGCGGTGGGAGCCCCTGCGGCCGGAAGCCCTGAAAAGCCCCTATCTCCGCCGCACACTGGGGCAGGCCGCCGGTGTTCTGACCTGCCGGGAGGAGGACGGCTTTCGGATTGCCGTCCCCCGGGACGACACCCGCCCCTTTCCGCTGGAGGCCATGTTCTGCTTTGCCGTATTCCGCCGGGTGGAGGGGAAGCCCTGCTGGGTTTTCCGCTTTAACGGCAAAGAGTGGCCGGTTTTCTGAAAAAAGCGAAATTGGGGATACCATATTTCCGGCATTTGTGCTATACTACCCCTACTGAACGAACCGGGCTGCCGGAAACCGGAAGCCCCACAGGAGGTCATGGTTATGAAATGCCCGTATTGCGGACACCCCGAGAGCAAGGTTATCGATTCCCGCCCTGCTGACGAAAACGCCAGCATCCGCCGCCGGCGGGAGTGCCTTTCCTGCGCCAAACGCTTCACCACCTACGAAACGGTGGAGAGCCTGCCCATGGTGGTTATCAAGAAGGATGGCAGCCGCCAGAGTTTTGACCGGCAGAAGGTGCTGCGGGGCATGATTCGCGCCTGCGAGAAGCGCCCTGTGGCACTGGCGGAACTGGAACGCATTGCCGACGAAATCGAGCAGGAACTTCAGAACTCCATGGAGCGGGAAATCCGCACGGAGGCCATCGGCGAAAAGGTGATGGAGCGGCTGCGGAAGGTGGACCAGGTGGCCTACGTCCGCTTTGCCTCCGTCTACCGCCAGTTCAAGGACATCGACACCTTCATGGCGGAACTGAACAAGCTCCTGGCGGAGAAGTAACGGCGGTCATAGAAGGGAGAGAAAAGATGGCAGCATTTTTAGCAATGATGCGACGGTTGTTCTTGGGAGCAATAATTGTGTCAATAATGTCAATATGCATGAAAAGTCAGGGCGTTTTGTCCCCAATTTTGCCATGGGTATTAGTTTGCACAGTTATTCTATACTTAATGTTTGCACTATTTTCATGGTTGCACACAAATGCGACTTTAAGAAAATTTTCACGGCAATATGACGTGGAATTTCCCCAAAAGAATTTCATTTCAGTTTTTTTAAGGGGATTGCTATTAGATATAATTTCACCTATTGAAGTAATTGTAAATCTTTTTAAGAAAAAATATTCTCCAGTTTTCATGTTTTTCAGTACATATGGCATAATAACTGTGTATGTTATTCTATGGTTTGCTGCAATACGATAAAGTGTCAAAAAAATTCTTATAACGAGCACGTAATGCGATAGGCTTTGTGTTGCTGTGTTCATTTACAAAAATTTACAGCACATTTCGGATATTCATGGCTTCCATCTCTGCAATGAGCCGCAGTTGATCCCGGAGGTCGGACAGTTCTGCGTGAAATTCCGTGATCTCCTCCGTTTCCGCAAAGGCGATGGCCCGGCGGTACATGGCTTCCGCATCGTCCACCGCGTCGTGGTGAGAGACGATATGGAGATAGGTCTGGCAGTGGGACCAGTCGTCGTAGCTTTCCCACAGGGCGTCCAGCGCCTCCGGCCATTCACCGGCGAGAGCCAGCTGATCCGCCTGCTGAAGCTGGGCGCGCCAGCGGCCGGTTTCCGTGTCCATGTGCCGGATGTTCCACAGGGAGAAGGCCAGCAGTGCCGCCAGAACCAGCAGGGGCGGCAGAAGCATCCGCTTCATGTGGCCTCCTTGGGAACGCACAGGACGGCCCCGTTTTCATCCACCGTCAGGAGAAAGACCTCCCCGGCGGTGCGGCGTTCCTTTTTCAGCACCGATTGCAGCCAGACCTCGTCCCGGCCGCAGCGGCGGAGATTTTTCCGCAGGATCCGGCCGTCGTTGATGAGGACGGTGGGGAGGGTGCTCTCCTTGGGCGTCAGCCCCAATTCCTCTGCTGTGGGGGGCTTCTGCCGCGCCCATGGCAGGACGGACAGCTGCCCGGAATTTTCCAGCACGGCGTACTGCACCTCCTCAATGGAGGCGCAGCCCTGCCCCCGCAGCTGCTCCAGCAGTTCATCCAGCGTGTAGCGGTTTTTCCGCATGGCGTCCTGCTGTACTTTCCCGCTGCGGATCAGGACCGTCGGGGTGCCGCACATCACCTCCCGGAACCGCAGGCTCAGCAGGGAAAGCTGGCTCAGCAGCAGCGACAGGGACAGCAGCGTCAGAATGGGGATGACCCCGGCCAGCAGCGGAATGCCGAAGTCCTGCATGGGCACCGTGGCCAGATCCGAGATCATCATGGTCAGCACCAGTTCGCTGGGCTCCAGTTCACCAATCTGCCGCTTGCCCATAAGCCGCAGACCCAGCATGATGAGGAAGTAGAGAATCACCGTGCGGCACAGCGCGGTCATCATGTGCGTCGCCCCCTTTCCGCCCAGTATAGGCGGATTTTGGAAAATTTATGCGGCGCACCCGCAACATTTGAAAATTTACATTTTCCCCCTTGCATCCCGCCGGAAAAGCGGATATGATGGGGAAGCTTTCCATACAAACAATCAAAGGAGCATAGGTTTCTATGGGTAAATATTTTGGAACAGACGGCTTTCGGGGAAAGGCCGGCGTAGACCTGACGGCGGAACACGCCTTTCAGGTAGGGCGCTTCCTTGGCTGGTATTACAGCCGGCAGCATACGGAGGATTCCGCCCGCATCGTCATCGGCAAGGACACCCGGCGTTCCTCTTATATGTTTGAAAACGCGCTGGCGGCGGGAATTGCCTCCTCCGGCGCAGACGCCTACCTGCTGCACGTCACCACCACCCCCTGTGTCAGCTACATCACCCGGACGGAGAATTTCGACTGCGGCGTGATGATTTCCGCCAGCCACAATCCCTTCTATGACAACGGCATCAAGCTGATGAACGGCGTGGGGGAGAAGATGGACGACGCCCTTCAGGCGGAACTGGAGGCCTTCATTGACGGCGACCCTGCGTACCTTCCCTGGGCAACGGAGGGGAAAATCGGCAAGACCATCGATTTCTATTCCGGCCGCAACCGCTACATCGGCTACCTGACGGGGCTGCCCTCCCGCTCCTTTGAAAAGCACAGGGTGGGACTGGACTGCGCCAACGGCAGCGCATGGATGATTGGCCGGGCGGTGTTTGACGCCCTGGGGGCCAAAACCTGCGTCATCAACGACCAGCCCGACGGTGTGAACATCAACATGAACTGCGGCTCCACCCATATCGAGGGGCTTCAGCTTTACGTCCGGGAGCACCATCTGGATGTGGGCTTCGCCTTTGACGGCGACGCCGACCGCTGCCTTGCCGTAGACGAGCGGGGCGAGGTACTCAACGGCGACAAAATCATGTATATCTGCGCCAGATACCTCAAGGAGCGGGGACAGCTGCCCGGAGACACGGTGGTGACCACCGTCATGAGCAATTTCGGCTTGTACAAGGCGCTGGACAAGGCGGGCATCCGCTATGAGAAGACCGCCGTAGGCGACCGGTATGTGTATGAAAACATGAAGGAGAACGATTTTGTGCTGGGCGGCGAGCAGTCCGGCCATATCATCTTCCGGAAGTACGCCCACACCGGCGACGGGCTGATTACCGCCCTGATGCTCATGCAGGTGATGATTGACACCCGGCTGCCCCTGAGCGTGCTGGCCTCCGGCGTCACCATGTACCCGCAGGTGCTGAAAAATGTCCGGGTGGACGACAAGGACAACACGCTGGCGGACGCTGCGGTGCAGGCTGCCGTGGAGGAATGCACCGCCCAGCTGGGGGATTCCGGCCGGGTGCTGCTGCGGAAGAGCGGCACGGAGCCGGTGCTCCGGGTCATGGCGGAGGCCGGCACGACGGAGGAATGCGAAAAGCAGGTAGACCGCATCATTGACGCCATGGAGCGCAGCGGCCATCTGATTGAGGTGAAGAAGTAATGCTGACAGTGAAGGAACTCTATGACCTGAGCCATACTCTGGCCGGGGACTATCTGGCGCAGTTTACCTATCCCTGGGAGGCGCTGGCCGGGATTTCCCACCTGATTCTGGAAATCGGCAAAAATCTGCCGGAGGAGGAATTTTACCATCCCACCGACTGGGACGGCCATGTTCTGGAGGATGTCTGGGTGGCAAAGGACGCCACGGTGTTCAAAACCGCCTATCTCCACGGCCCCTGCATCATCGGCCATGGGACGGAGGTGCGCCAGTGCGCCTTTATCCGGGGCAGCGCACTGGTGGGGGATCACTGCGTGGTGGGAAACTCCACGGAACTGAAAAACGTGATTCTGTTTGACAACGTGCAGGTGCCCCACTATAATTATGTGGGGGATTCCATTCTGGGCTACAAGGCGCACATGGGCGCCGGCTCCATCACCTCCAACGTCAAGAGCGACAAGCTGCCGGTGGTGGTGAAGGACGGCACGGAGCAGGTGGAAACCGGCCGGAAAAAGGTGGGCGCCATGCTGGGTGACCGGGTGGAAATCGGCTGCAACAGCGTGCTGAACCCCGGCACCGTTATCGGCCCGGATTCCAATGTATATCCCACGTCCTGTGTCCGGGGGGTTATCCCGGCGAACCATATTTACAAGGACGAAGAGCATATCATTGCAAAAAAGTGAGTTGACTGCGCCGGGACGGCGGCTGCCGCCCCGGTGTTTTCATAAAAGACGCAGAACAGGAAAGGAGGAACCGGGAATTTTTCCCATGAACAGCGCCATGTGCCTGTAAAATAAAACTACTTTACAGAGTTTGACTTTACAGGATAACGAGGAGAGGGGAGTATCGAAAATTCGGCGGATGCCCCTCCGTGGCCGCAGCCATGTGACAGATTTCGCAAATACGGAGGCAACTCCGGAACAGAGAGGAATCTGACTGCGGAGAAAGCGGCAAATCTCTGCGCGTTTGTCCTTTTGAATCAACTTTCAGGAGGATTTTTTACCATGTGTGGAATTATCGGTTATGTGGGCCGTCAGGAGGCGGCCCCGATTTTGCTGGACGGACTGGCCCGGATGGAATACCGGGGCTACGACTCCGCCGGCGTGGCGGTGCGGTCTGAAACCAGAGGGCTTCAGGTGCACAAATCCAAGGGACGCCTTCAGGCGCTTTCGGACATGATTCACGGCGGCGCGGATGTGGAGGGCACCCTGGGCATCGGACATACCCGCTGGGCCACCCACGGGGAACCCAACGACATCAATGCCCACCCCCACGTCAGTGAGGACGGCCGGATTGCGCTGGTGCATAACGGCATCATCGAAAACTATATGGAAATCAAGCAGCAGCTTCTGCGCCACGGCGTCACCTTCCAGTCGGACACCGACACGGAGGTGGTGGCACAGCTGCTGGAGTTCCACTACAAAGAGTGTCACAATATGCTGGAGGCCGTGGGACGGGTACTGCGGCGGATTGAAGGCTCCTACGCCTTCGGCATCATCTGCGCCGACTATCCCAACGCCCTCATCGCTGCCCGGAAGGACAGTCCCCTTATCATCGGCTGCGGGGAGGGGGAGAACTTCATCGCCTCCGACGTGACGGCAATCATCAGCCATACCCGGGACGTCATCTATATGGAGGACGGCGAAATCGCCGTCCTGACGGCGGAGGGCGTCAGCCTTTTCAACGATGAGATGGATCCCATTGAAAAACCCCACAGCCATATCGACTGGGACGTTTCCGCCGCGGAAAAGGGGGGCTATCCCCATTTCATGCTCAAGGAGATTTTCGAGCAGCCGGAGGCCATCCGCAAGACCGTCTCCCCCCGCATCCGGGACGGCCGGGTGGTGCTGGACGACGTGCATCTGACGAAGGAGTATATTGAGAGCGTCAGCCGCATTTTCATTGTGGCCTGCGGCTCCAGTTACCATGTGGGCATGGTCAGCAAATACAACTGGGAGCGCCTGCTGCGCCGGCCGGTGGAGGTATGCCTTGCCTCGGAATTCCGCTACTGCAATCCGCTGGTGGATGCCCATTCTCTGGTGATCTTCATCAGCCAGTCCGGTGAAACACTGGATACCATGGCGGCTCTGCGGGAAACCAGACGGCTTGGGGGACGGACGCTGGCGGTGGTGAACGTGGTGGGTTCCTCCATCGCAAGAGAGGCCGACGATGTGCTCTACACCTGGGCCGGTCCGGAAATCGCCGTGGCCACCACCAAGGGCTACTCCACCCAGCTGGTGCTGATGGATTTGATTGCCCTGTATCTGGGGGATTTGCTGGGCACCGTTGAGAGGGAAGAATACGAAGCCATTCTCCACGAACTGGAATGCCTGCCGGAGAAGCTGAAGCAGGTTCTGGCCAGCACGGAGGATGTGAAGTACTTCGCTTCCCGGTATTTCAACCACGATTCCATTTTCTTCATCGGCCGGAATCTGGACTACGCCATGGGTCTGGAAGGCTCCCTGAAGCTGAAGGAAATCAGCTATATCCACTCCGAGGCTTACGCCTCCGGCGAACTGAAGCACGGCACCATCTCCCTCATCGAGCCGGGGACGCTGGTGATTGCTCTGGGCACCTACGCGCCGCTGTTTGACAAGGCCATGAGCAACGTGGTGGAGGTGAAGGCCCGGGGCGCCGAGGTGCTGGCGCTGACCACGGAATCTTTCCGGGAGAAGATGGCCCGCACGGCGGACAGTACGCTGGCGGTGCCGGAAACCCATCCGGTGGTGCAGCCCTCTCTGGGCGCTGTATCCCTCCAGCTGTTTGCCTATTATGTGGCGCTCCAGCGGGGATGCGACATCGATAAGCCCCGGAATCTGGCCAAGAGCGTAACGGTGGAATAACACGGGAATTTCCGGGAGGACGCAGCCCCGCTGGAATCGCCGCAGGTGCGGCGCCAAGCATTCTGCGCCTTCTGCGCAGAATCTTGAAATCGGCCGGATTCACTCCGGACGATTTGAGTGAAATTCAGGGTTCCCTCAAAAGCAGGGCTTTTGAGGGACGGATGCGACATCGATAAGCCCCGGAATCTGGCCAAGAGCGTGACGGTGGAATAACGGAAGCGATTTACATAATTTTCCGGGGCAAATTTCCAACTGCATATTGACCCCTGTACCCCTTTCCGGTATAATGCCGGTAGGGCGACATAACACCACAGCCCATAGGGCTGTGGTGTTTTTCTAACAGGACATTCGACGCGGTTCGACAGAAAGGAGCGCTATGAAGCAGAACATCGTGAAATGGCTGGCGTCGGCGGCGCTGGCAGCGGCCTGCATCGCCGTACCCGCCGGTGCCTTTACGGACACGGCAGGGCACCGGGCTGAGGCCGCCATTGATAAATGGAGCCGGGAATACGGGATTATTCAGGGCTATGAGGACGATACCTTCCGCCCTGATCATTCCATTACCCGGGGCGCCTTTGCCGGGATTCTTGACCGCTTTCTCCGGTTCCGGGAGGTTTCTCCGGCGAATACCTTTTCCGATACGGCAGGCACCTACTGGGAGGACGCCATTTTGAAGCTGCACGCCTCCGGCGTCTATCTGGGCAATGAGGGGAAAGCCCTTTCCAGTGCTACCATTACCCGGCAGCAGGCGGTGACCATGATTGGCCGCGCCTTTCAGGTGATGCCGGAAACCGCTTCCGTCAGCTATGCGGACGGCGGATTCATTGCGGAGTATGCCCTGTCCTACGTTTCGGAATTTGAAGCCCGGGGCTGGCTGACGGACTCCGACGACGGCCGCTTCCGCCCCACGGATCCCATTACCCGGGCGGAGATCATCGGCATTCTGAACAACATGATTCACACGCTGGTGAAGGAAAACACCCTCTGGGTCACGGACATCCCGGGCAGCGTGCTGGTCAGCGCGGGGGACGGCGCCGCCTTTCAGGGCGTTGAAATTCAGGGGGATCTGATTCTGGCGCCCGGCGTCAGGGGGGATGTGACCCTTATCAACTCCACGGTAGACGGGAACATCCGCAATTACGGCACCGGACAGGTGGTGCTGGAAGCCGGGAAAGAGGAGGAGCCGCCGCAGCCGGAAGAACCGACAAAACCGGCCATCCAGCCTTCGGAGGTCTACACCCCCGGCGCCGTTCTGAACCGCACCGTTACATACGGCGGGAAGGAGATTCCCATTTACCGGGATCGGCCCTTGAGCGTGTTTTCTGATGTTGATTTCATCTGGACGAACGAGGAAGTCGAGAACCGGCGGCGTCTGCAATATCTGGGGGATGAGTTTCGCACCAGCTACGGCATTGACGTGTCCTCCTATCAGGGGGAGATCGACTGGGACGCCGTGGCGGCAGACGACATTGACTTTGCCATGATCCGGGTGGGCTACCGGGGCTACGGAAACGGCACGCTGAATACGGATAAAAACTATGCGCAGAACATCCGGGGCGCCATGGACGCAGGGCTTACCACCGGCGTGTACTTCTTTGCCCAGGCCATCACCGTGGAGGAGGCCATTGAGGAGGCGGACTACGTCATCAGCCTGCTGGAGGGGCTGGACATCGACGGCCCCGTGGCCTACGACTGGGAGATGCACGACTCCACCTACCGGGTCTACGGCACCTCTCCGGAAATGGCCACCGCCTGCGCCGTGGCCTTCTGTGAGCGGATCAAAGAGGCGGGGTACACCCCCATGGTGTATGCCGGCGCCTATGTCAGCTATATCAAATACGATCAGGGCGCGCTGTCGAACTATCTGAGCTGGTATCCGGAGTACAAGAGCGAAAAGTCCGAAAAGCTGTGCCCCTCTCTGGTTTACCACATGGATTACTGGCAGTTCTCCAGCAGCTGCACTGTGGCGGGCATCGGCGGCCGGGTGGACATGAACCTCCGGTTCGTCCGCCGTTGAAGCAGGCGGCTGCCGCCGGAGCGTCTGTTAATATTTTGTATATATACAGAAAAACTGCATATTCAGTTGCATCCTGCGGCGGAATGTGCTATACTATGGGTCAGCTAAGCGGCGGCGCAGTATTCTAGTCAGATCTGCCGTTTCCGAGGGAGGACCTAAAAAGCCTCCAAAGGGCACACCTGTGAAACTTCTGGTGTTTGCTTGAGACGCCCAGTCTTGGGTGGATGCTGGGAGGAAGCGTGCTTTTTACGCTTGCGGACTCAGGGCGATTTCCAATGGCATGGATACCCCGACCCTGTTTCCGTGGAGACCTGTTCTTGTGCATGGACGTACTCCCATTGCGGTAATTCCGATTCATGTACGAAGCAGATTTGAACCTGCAATGCGGTGCATCGCGCCATACGGCGCGTAACGCTGTGTGCAGTCGTAGCCTGCCTTGCGTGAGGCGGGTGGATGGGGGATCAACGCGGCAGTACTCTGGCCGGAGTGCGGATCGCGATCGCCCCCTGAAACCCGGTTTGCAAAAGAGGCTAAAGAAACGGACAGACTGCGGTGGAAAACACCTAGGCTGTTCTCGCGAGGCGAAGCAGGGATTGCAGTGCGGACTCAGTGGCAATCGGGTAGTGCGTCCGGCGACGGCGCACCTCGGAACTGAAAGGGGAACCGCCTCCATCGGCAACGAGAGGTGTTCCGTGGGGAAAACAGACCCGTACCTAAGCCGCAAGATTTACCTGGTTCGCTGCCGCTGACTTAGCAAAGTTAAAAAATTCCGGAGGCGTTTTTTTGAAAGAACCTTCCAATTCATCCAATACAAAGACAAAGAAAGCGGGAAACTCCCGGACACGCTGGGCGCTGAGCGCCTTTCTGATGGCGGTGGGGATGTCGGCGCTGCTGAGTTTTGCCTCCGAGGCCGTTCTGGACGAGGCCGGGCTGCTGCTGGCGCTGCTGATTCTGGCCTGTTTTATCGGATTGGGCATTCTGTTTGACATTATCGGCGTGGCCGTGACGGCTGCGGACCCAAAGCCCTTCCACTCCATGGCCTCCCACCGGGAAAAGGGGGCAAAGGAGGCGCTGACCCTCCTGCGGAACGCAGACCGTGTGTCCAGCGTCTGCAACGACGTGGTGGGCGACATCTGCGGCATCGTTTCCGGCGCCACCGGCGCGGTGATTGTCACCCGTCTGCAAAACGGGCTGAGCCTTGAGAGCGTGTGGATTTCCGTAGGCGTCACCGCGCTGATTTCCGGCCTGACCATCGGCGGGAAAGCCATGGGCAAGCCCTTCGCCATGAAGCAGAGCAAGCGGGTGGTGTATCTGGCGGGGCGGTTCCTGCATTTCTTTCATCGCGGCTGAGCCCGCCGGAGGTCATTGTGATACTGGATTCCATTCATTCCCCTGAGGACGTCAGGGCACTCGATAAACAACAGCTGCCGCAGCTCTGCCGTGAGTTGCGGCAGTTTCTGCTGGAAAACGTTTCTAAAACCGGCGGGCATCTGGCGTCCAATCTGGGCGTCGTGGAGCTGACGGTGGCCATCCACCGCTGCTTCGACACCGGCCGGGACCGCCTTGTGTTTGACGTGGGGCATCAGGCCTATGTCCATAAGGCGCTGACGGGGCGGCAGGGGCTGTTTTCCACCCTGCGGCAGCTGGACGGCCTGTCCGGCTTCCCGAAACCCCATGAGAGCATCCACGATTCCTTTATTGCCGGCCATGCCTCCAACTCCGTTTCCGTGGCACTTGGCATGGCAAGGGCAAGGACTTTACAGCATCAGGATTATCAAGTACTTGCCCTGATTGGAGACGGTGCCCTCACTGGCGGTCTTGCCTATGAGGGACTGAATAACGCCGGTGCCTCCGGGGAGCATCTGATTGTCATCCTGAATGACAACGGGATGTCCATCGACCCCAACGTGGGGGCCATCCCGAACCATCTGGCAAGGCTGCGCAGCAAGCCGGCCTACTACCATTTCAAAAAATGGTACCGGAGCCTGTTCGGGGAGAACCCCTCGGCGTCCCCTGTGTACCGCTTCAACCACCGCTTGAAAACCAGCCTGAAAAAGACACTCTGGCCGGGAAGCACCCTCTTTGAGGATATGGGCTTCACCTACCTCGGCCCCATTGACGGCCACGACCTGCCCCGCCTGTGCGACGTGCTGTCCTGGGCGAAGGAACTGGGCGGCCCCGTGCTGGTGCATGTGCATACCAGAAAGGGATGCGGCTACTCCTTCGCGGAGCGGGAACCCGGAAAATTTCACGGGGTTTCCCCCTTTGACCCGGAAACCGGCCTGCCTCTGAAATCCGGCGGCGAGACGTTTTCGTCGGTCTTCGGGAAAACCCTGACGGCCTGCGCCGCAGAGGATTCCCGGGTCTGTGCCATCACCGCCGCCATGGAGGAGGGCACCGGCCTGACCCCCTTTGCCAAATCGTATCCGGAGCGCTTCTTCGACGTGGGCATTGCGGAGGGACACGGCGTTTCCATGGCCGCCGGCATGGCCAGTCAGGGGATGCTGCCGGTTTTCGCGGTATACTCTACCTTTTTGCAGCGTGGGTATGATATGCTGGTGCACGACGCGGCACTGGAAAAACTCCATGTGATTCTCGGCGTAGACCGGGCCGGACTGGTGGGGGCCGACGGGGAAACCCATCACGGCTGTCTGGATATTTCCTATCTGACGGGGATTCCCGGCTTTACAGTACTGTGTCCCGCCAGCTTTGCGGAACTTCGCAGAATGCTGCGGGAGGCACTTTTTGAAATCACCGGCCCGGTGGCGGTTCGCTATCCCCGGGGCGGGGAAGGGCGCTACCGCGATGACGCCGGCCGGGAGGCCGCCGTCCGGCTGAAGGACGGCGCGCAGGCGCTGCTGATTGCCTACGGCACCCTGATTGAGCCGGCGCTGGACGCGGCGGCGCTGCTGGATGCGGAGGGCATCTCCGCCGGCGTCCTGAAGCTGAACCGGATTGCCCCACTGGATATGGAGGCCATTTCCCGGGAAGCGGAGGGCACGGAGGTTGTGCTGATTCTTGAGGACTGCTTTGAAAACGGCAGCGTGGGGCAGCAGATTGCCGCCGGGCTGGCGGAAGGGGAGGGGCAGTGCCCGCCCCATGTGATTCTGAAAAATCTGAAAGACCGCTTTGCTCCGGAGGGCACGGTGGAGCAGCTGCGGCACCGGTTCGGACTGGATGCCGCCGGCGCGGCAGAGGCGGTCAGGGAGGTGATGAGCCATGAGCAATAAGACGAGGCTGGACGTGCTGCTGACGGAGCAGGGGCTTCAGGAAAGCCGCCAGAAGGCGCAGGCCGCCATTATGAGCGGCCTGGTGTTCGTCAACGGCCAGCGGGTGGATAAGCCTGGCACGGCGGTGCCCAACGACGCCGCCATCGAAATCCGGGGGAACACCCTGAAATATGTGAGCCGGGGCGGGCTGAAGCTGGAAAAGGCCATGGCGGAGTTTCCCATCCGGCTGGAGGGCTGCGTCTGCGGCGACATCGGCGCCTCCACCGGGGGCTTTACGGACTGTATGCTGCAAAACGGCGCGGCAAAGGTCTATGCCGTGGACGTGGGCTACGGCCAGCTGGCGTGGAAGCTGCGGCAGGACCCCCGGGTGGTGTGCATGGAGCGCACCAATGCCCGCTACCTTACCCATGACCTGATTCCCGATGAACTGGATTTTGCCTCCGTGGACGTCAGCTTTATTTCCCTGAAGCTGATTCTGCCGGCCGCCGCCGCCATACTGAAAGCCGGCGGCCATGCGGTGACGCTGGTGAAGCCGCAGTTTGAGGCCGGGAGAGAGAAAGTGGGGAAGAAAGGCGTTGTCCGGGATCCCGCCGTGCATAAGGAGGTGCTGGAGCACTATCTGGAGCACGCAGCATCCTCCGGCTTCGGGGTGCTGGGCCTGACCTATTCCCCCATCCGGGGGCCGGAGGGCAACATTGAATATTTGGGCTTCCTGCAGAAGGGCGCGGCGCAGACGGAGAACTTCGACCTGGACGCGCTGGTGGCGGAATCCCATGAGACATTGAAAGAGCACGGAGAGGAAACGGTATCATGAACGAGAAAACAGTGATCCTCTGCCCGAACCCGGATCGGGATCACGGCATGAAAGCCACCAGATCCGCCATCCGCATGCTGGAGGGAATGGGCTTCCGGACGGTGGTATGTTCCCCCTTCCGGGATCCGAAGACCGGCAGCTTTGACAACCTGCCGGTCAGGCCGCTGCTGCCGGAACTGAAGGAGGCAGGGCTGATTATTACCTTCGGCGGCGACGGCACCATCCTGCATCTGGCAAAGCTGGCGGCACTGCACCGGATTCCCATGCTGGGAATCAACATGGGGGGGCTGGGCTTCCTGGCAGAACTGGAAGTCGGTTCGCTGGATATGCTGCAGGGGCTTGAAAGCTGGAATTTCCCCATTGAGGAGCGGATGATGCTGGACATCTCCGTCTTCCGGGAGGGAAAGCAGATTTACAGCAACATGGGGCTTAATGACGCAGTCATCCGGGAAGGCCCCATTTCCCATGTCATCCATCTGAAAATTTCCTCGGACGGGAAGCATCTGGCGGACATCGCAGGGGACGGCGCAATCATCGCCACCCCCACCGGCTCCACGGCGTATTCCCTGTCCGCCGGCGGGCCGGTGGTGGAGCCGTGTGCCCAGACCATGCTTCTGACGCCTATCTGTACCCACAATATGCGGTTTTCCTCCTATGTGCTGTCACCGGAGCACACGCTGACGGTGGAA
Source organism: uncultured Dysosmobacter sp. (assembly GCA_934636905.1). GTDB lineage: Bacteria > Bacillota > Clostridia > Oscillospirales > Oscillospiraceae > Oscillibacter. Next base: position 31,030 of record CAKUBJ010000003.1, read on the forward strand.
CTGGAGCGCAACGGCCGCAAGCCGGTCTACCTCTTTGTGGATGAGAGCCGGGCATTTCCCCTTCGGGCCAATGACGTGGTTCAGATTCGGCGCAGCCGCCATGTGACGCGGCTGGTGCACCTGTCCGAAAAGAGTTTCTGCGAAATATTTGCACAAAAAATGCTGCCGGGAGGATTGCTGAATGAAAAATAACCGCCAGACCATGATTCTTGATATTATTGCCAAAGAGGACGTCGAAACCCAGGAGCAGCTTCTGGAGCACCTGAGCCGGCGGGGGGTTGCCAGCACTCAGGCCACCATCTCCCGGGACATCAAGCAGCTGCATCTGGTGAAGGAGCCTACCGGCCGGGGCACCTACAAATACGCGGTGTCCAACGCCCGGGCGCGGCTGAACATCGCGGACAAGCTGCGCACTATCTTCCATGAGAGCATTACCAGCGTGGCTTCCGCCCAGAATATTGTGGTGTTCAAAACCCTGGCAGGGCTGGCCGGCGGCGCCTGTGAGGCACTGGACCACATGGAGGTCAGCGGAATGCTGGGGACGCTGGCAGGGGAGAACACCGTTCTGGTGGTGATGAAGGATACCGCCAGCGCGGAAACTTTCTGTCAGGAAATTCAGGAAATGCTGTAAACTTCCGGGAACGGAAGACCCTTGGAAAGGGAGGGGCAGGCCATGCTGGAACTGCTTCATATTGAGAACATCGCCGTGATAGAAACGGCGGACATTGATTTCCGGCCGGGCTTCAATGCCCTTACCGGCGAAACCGGCGCCGGCAAGTCCATCGTCATTGACGCCATCGGGATGGTGCTGGGAGGCAGAGCCTCCCGGGAACTCATCCGCACCGGCGCCCCCAAGGCCTTTGTCAGTGCCATTTTTTCTCAGGTTCCGGCAGAATTGCCGGGACTGGCGGAAAACGGGCTGGCACCGGACGAGGACGGCCGGCTGCTGCTGCAGCGGGAGATAACGGCGGACGGCAGGAACACCTGCCGGGTCAACGGCCGGCCGCTGACGGTGACGCAGCTGCGGCAGATTGGCGGGGAACTTCTGAATATCCACGGCCAGCACGACGGCCAGCAGCTGCTGGACGAAGAGCAGCACGGCGCCTATCTGGACCGCTTCGGCCACACGGAAGCGCCGCTGGCGGTTTATCGGCAGGCCTATGATGCCATGGCCGCCCTGCGGGAACAGATTCGGGCCTTGCAGATGGATGAGGCGGAAAAGGCCCGGCGGATGGATTCCCTCCGGTTCCAGATTGACGAACTGGAACGGGCGGAGCTGATTCCCGGGGAGGAAGAGGAACTGAATGCCCGCCGGGAACTGCTGCGCAGCGGCGAGAAGTATATGGCGGCGCTGGCCGGCGCGGACTACTGCCTCAGCGGCGATGACAGCAGCGCCGGCGCCGTGGCCGGAATCCGGGACGCGGAGGAGGCGCTGCGGGGGATCCGAACCCTGACCCCCGACCTGAACGAACTGTACAAACGGTTGGAAGCACTGCGCTGTGAAGCCTTTGACCTTGCCGAGACAATCCGGGACAAGCGGGAGGAATTTGCGTTTTCCCCTGCGGAACTGGATGCGGCGGAAGCCCGGACGGATCAGCTGTACCGCCTGAAAAAGAAGTACGGCGCCACGGTGGAGGAGATGCTTGCCTATCTGGATCGCTGCCGGGGGGAACTGGACGCCATGGAAACGGCGGACGACACCCTGATCCTGCTGAACGGCAGGCTGAAAAAGGCGGCAGCGGCGGTAAGGGACGCCGGGGCGGCGCTGACGGAGAAGCGGAAGGAAGCTGCCGGGATTCTGGAACAGCGGATCCGGCAGGAACTGCGGGACCTGGACATGAACAAGGTGCGCTTTGCCATTGATTTCGCGGAAAAGGAGCCGTCTCCGGACGGCTGCGATGCCATCCGCTTCCTGATGTCCGCCAACACCGGAGAGGATCTGCGGCCCATTGCCCGGATTGCCTCCGGCGGCGAACTGGCCCGGATTATGCTGGCACTGAAAAATGTGCTGGCGGAGCAGGAATCCATTGCCACGCTGGTCTTTGACGAGGTGGATACCGGCGTTTCCGGCCGGGCCGCCCAGAAGGTGGCGGAGAAACTGGCGCAGGTAGCCCGCCGCAAGCAGGTGCTGTGCGTGACGCATCTGCCTCAGCTGGCCGCCATGGCGGACACGCATTTCTCGGTGGAAAAAGGGGAGAGCGGCGGAAGAACCTTTACGAAGGTGGTTCTGCTGGATCGGGAACACCGCAAGGCGGAACTGGCGCGGATTACCGGCGGCAGCCATACCACGGAGGCCATGCTGGAGAGCGCCGGAGAACTGCTGGATCAGGCGGAAAGCTATCGCCGCCGGCTGAAGGCGGAGACGGACTGAATCCATTCAAATACCCGCAAATGCAAGGCACGGCGCCGGATCTATGATCCGGCGCCGTTTTTCTGTCGGGCGCTTGCCTCCCATTGTGACTTTTCACGGAAAGCCGGGCATTGAAACGGCTTCCGCCGTTATTTTCCAGCGGAAGGAACCGCATATTTTCCCGGGTGCCGACAAAACTACGCCTGTATCAATATGACAGGAGGTTTTCGGCATATGAACATCCGGATAAAACGCGGCGCCGCCCTGACATTGACGGCGGCGCTGCTGCTGGCGGGCAGCACGCAGGCGCTGTTCGGCCTTGGAAAGAGCAGAACGGAAGCAGCCGTCCCCGAAAACGCGCCGACGGCGCAGGATCTGGAAATCCGCACCTACCGGGGCATCCCCTATCAGGGACAGCTGGAGGCGTCGGATCCTGACGGCGGGGAAGTGACCTTTTCCATTGTCACCCAGCCGAAAAAGGGGACGGTGACGCTGGAAGGTGCGTCCTTCACCTACAGTCCCGGAGAAAATGCCCTCGGCGGGGACAGCTTCACCTATGCCGCCGTCAATGGTGACGGGGTTTCCTCGGCGCCTGCCACGGTGACGGTTACCATTGAAAAAGTCCGCTCCGGCGTTACCTACGGGGATACGGACGCAGCTTCTGCCGCCGCCGCGCAGGAACTGGCGGAGCGGGGAATCTTTACCGGGTCAAAAATCGGGGAAACGTGGTACTTTGAGCCGGAGCGAACCGTCAGCCGGGGGGAGTTTCTGGCCATGGTGCTGGAAACCGTCGGAACGGAGGTGACGGAGGTCACCATGACCGGCTTCTGCGATGACGACGCCATTCCCACATGGGCGAAGGGTTATGCCGCCGCCGGTGCGGCGGAGGGCATCGTGGAGGGCAAGCCTACGGACAGCGGCGCGGCCTTTTCCTGTGACGCCCCCATCTCCTGCAGCGAGGCCGCCACGGTGCTGAACCGGGTGCTGAATCTGGGGGATGTGGAACTGGAGGTATGGTATGCCGACCGGGAGGCGGTTCCCTCCTGGGCGGCGCAGGCCGTGGGCAATATGGAGGCGCTGAATGTCCTCAGCGTAGGCAGCTTCGGCAGCGAGGGGCTGGAAGCGGCGGTGACGCGGGGAGACGCGGCGCGGATGCTTTCCGCGGCGGGCACCCTGCTGCGGGGAGAGGAACCCTCCGGCCTGCTGGGCTGGCTGAAATCATAACGGCATCAGAATAAAACGGAGTCTGCCTGTGGAGGAACATCCCGCAGACAGGCTTCAGACTATGGTGCAGTAAGAAAATTCCATGCGGCGGGGTCGCAGCGGCTTTTCCGCCTTTCCAAAAAAGAAAACGTCCGGCATCAGTCGGACGTTTTCTTTTTTACAGCTTTTCCAGCAGATAATCGGCAAATTCGGCACAGGAGGCGCCGTCCCGGTGGCCGGTCATCACCACCCGGCGCTCCGTCTCCGTACACAGGCGCATGGCGGCGGCAAGACGCTCCGCTTTGTCCGCCATGGCAATGTGCCGCAGCAGCAGTTCCGCCGCCTTCAGGATGCTGGCAGGGTTGGCGTAATCCCCTTCGCCGTCGGCAATGAGCCGGGGGGCGGTGCCGTGGACGGCTTCAAACATGGCGTACCGGCTGCCGGTGTTGGCGCTGCCGGCGGTGCCCACGCCCCCCTGAATCTGGGCGGCCTCATCGGTGATGATATCGCCGTACAGGTTGGGCAGCACGAACACCTGAAATTTGCTGCGGATTTCCGGATTCACCAGATTGGCGGTCATGATGTCGATGTACCAGTCCTCGGCGGTGATTTCCGGATAATCTGCCGCCACCTCATGGCAGATGCGGGTGAACATCCCGTCGGTTTTCTTCATGATGTTGGCCTTGGTGACAATGGCCACATTGGTCTTGCCGTTGGCCCGGGCAAAGTCAAAGGCGGCTCTGGCAATCCGGCGGGTGCCGGCGTCCGTGGTGACCTTGAAGTCCACGCTGAGCATATCCGGCACCTCAATGCCCCGGCTGCCCAGTGCGTATTCCCCCTCGGTGTTTTCCCGGAAGAACGTCCAGTCGATTCCGGCCTCCGGGACGGACACCGGCCGCACGTTGGCGAAGAGGTCCAGTTCCCGGCGCATGGCCACGTTGGCACTTTCCAGCGTGCCGCCCTTGGGCGTCTCCGTAGGGCCTTTCAGCAGCACGTCGCAGGATTTCATGGCTTCCAGCACGTCGTCGGGGATGGCTTTTCCCAGCGCGGTGCGGTTTTCAATGGTCAGGCCGCGGATGTCCCGCAGTTCCACCCGGCCGCCGGCAAGTTCCTCCGCCAGCAGCTTTTCCAGCACCCGGCGTGCCTGAGCCATGATGATGGGGCCGATGCCGTCACCGGGAATCAGGCCGATGACGATGTGCTCCCTGTGGGCAAAGTCTCCGGTCGGCGTTCCCTGCGCCATCCGCTCCTGTCGGTGAAGCTGTTCCGCCAGCAGGGCGCGGAAATGCGCCGCCGCGTCATTGAGAATCTTCTCGTAATCTGCCATCAGTCGTTGCCCTCCTTTGTGTAGTTCAGCAGGCCGCCTGCCCGGAGCATGGCCGCCTGACGCCGGGTAAAGCTGCCGCAGACGGAAATTTCCCGGTCACCGGCGTGCAGGGTCATGATGCCGCTGTCCAGTCCGGCGTCGATGCCGGTGAGGGTCAGGGTTTCCCCCTGAGTCAGGGTGTCGTAATCGTCAGGGTTGGCAAAGGTCAGGGGCAGGATGCCGGCGTTGATGAGGTTGGCGGCGTGAATCCGGGCAAAACTCTTGGCAATCACCGCCCGAACCCCCAGATACAGGGGTACCAGCGCGGCGTGCTCCCGGGAGGAGCCCTGCCCGTAGTTGCTGCCGCCCACCAGAATGGTTTCCCCGGCCTCCCGGGCGTTCTTTGCAAAATCCCTGTCACACACGGCGAAGCAGAACTCCGACAGCTTGGGGATGTTGGAACGGTAGGGAAGAATTTTTGCACCGGCGGGCATGATGTGGTCGGTGGTGATGTTGTCTCCCACCTTCAGGGTCAGCCGGGCGGTGATGTTGTCTCCCACCGGCCTGCCCTGGGGGAACTCCCGGATATTGGGGCCGCGAAGCACTTCCAGTTTTTCCGCGTCTTCCGGGGAAGCCGGCGCCAGTACGGCGCTGTCGTCAATGAGGAAGCGCTCCGGCAGTTTCACATGGAGGGCTTCCAGCCCCAGATCCCGGGGATCGGTGATTTCGCCGGTGAGGGCAGCGGCCACGGCGGTTTCCGGGGACACCAGATACACCTTGGCGTCCGCCGTGCCGCTGCGCCCCTCGAAATTGCGGTTGAAGGTCCGCAGGCTCACGCCGCCGGAGTTGGGGGAGAAGCCCATGCCGATGCAGGGGCCGCAGGCGCATTCCAGCAGCCGGGCGCCGGAGGCCAGAATATCCGACAGGGCGCCGCAGCCGGCCAGCATGGTCAGCACCTGCCGGGAGCCGGGAGATACGGACATACTGACGGAGGGCGCCACGGTTCTGCCCTTCAGCATGGCGGCGGCCTTCAGCATATCGTACAGGGAGGAGTTGGTGCAGGAGCCGATGCAGACCTGGTCTACCTTTGTACCCTTCAGGCTGCGGACGGTGACCACATTGTCCGGCATATGGGGGCAGGCAATGAGAGGCTCCAGCGTGTCCAGATTCATAGGGATGACCCGGTCGTATTCCGCGTCCGGGTCGGCGGCAAGGGGGGTGTAGTCCTGCTCCCGCCCCTGCGCCTTCAGAAAGGCGCGGGTCACCTCGTCCGAGGGGAAGAGGGAGGTGGTGGCGCCCAGTTCGGTGCCCATATTGGTGATGGTGGCCCGCTCCGGCACGGAGAGGCTGGCAATGCCGGGGCCGCCCCATTCGATGACGTGCCCCACGCCGCCCTTGACGGAGAGAATCCGCAGCAGTTCCAGACTGATGTCCTTGGCGGTGACAAAGGGGCGCAGGGAGCCGGTTACCTCCACCCGGATGATTTTGGGCATATGGATGTAGTACGCGCCGCCGCCCATGGCTACCGCCACGTCCATGCCGCCGGCGCCGAAGGCCAGCATCCCGATGCCGCCGCCGGTGGGAGTGTGGCTGTCGGAACCGATGAGGGTCTGCCCCGGCACGCCGAAGCGTTCCAGATGCACCTGATGGCAGATGCCGTTGCCGGGGCGGGAGAACCAGATGCCGTGCTTGGCGGCAACGGACTGGATATAGCGGTGGTCGTCGGCGTTTTCAAAGCCGGACTGCAGGGTGTTGTGGTCGATATAGGCCACGGAGCGCTTCGTCTTGACCTGCGCAATCCCCATGGACTCAAATTCCAGATAGGCCATGGTGCCGGTGGCATCCTGGGTCAGAGTCTGGTCAATCCGCAGGGCGATTTCCGCCCCCGGCTCCATGGTGCCGCTGACCAGATGGGCGGCAATGAGTTTTTCCGTCAGTGTTTTTCCCATGGTTCAGTCCTCCTCTTTCCGGGTGATGTCCGCAATGCTGGCCCGGGCGTTGGCCACATGGCGCAGCGCCGCTTCCGATGCCCTTGCGGCGTCGTGGGCGGCCAGCGCCTCATAAATGGCAGTGTGTTCCTCCAGCGCGTGGACGGCGCGGCTGTGGTGGGTGACGGACGCCCGGCGGTATTTGATGATTTTCCTGTGCAGGGAAATCAGGGTGTCCGCGAAGGGGCGGCTGCCGCAGCCGGTGTACAGCAGTTCGTGGAACCGGGAGTCCAGATTTTTAATCTGGTCGGAGTTTTCCCCCGGCTCCTTTTCGCTTTCGATGTAGAATCGCTGGAGTTCCAGCGTTTCCTTCATGGCATTCAGCGCCTCCTCCGTGATGCAGGCGGCGGCGCGGCCGGCGGCCAGCCCCTCCAGCTGACGGCGAATCTCGTAAATATCCAGCATATCCTGCCGGGAGATGCCTACCACCACCAGCCCCCGGCTGGTGTCCTCAAGGATGTGCTCCTGTTCCAGACGGCGGATGGCCTCCCGGATGGGGGTACGGCTGACGCCCAGTTCGGCGGACAGCCGCGGCTCACTGAGAATCTCGCCCTGTGGATATTTCCCGGTGAGAATATCCCGTTCCAGCTGTTCAAAAACCTGATCGGCAATGGAAACGGGTCTGTGATCTCGCATCATGTCGGTTTCCTCCTCAATGGCGGGGCTTCAGGACGCCGCCGGACAGTTCCGCAATTTTGTCTTCCAGTTCCTCGTTGGAAAGGGAGGTGGTGCGGCCGCCGGCATACTGCTCATCCACCCAGATTTTCAGCTTTTCCACCAGCGCATCGTGCTTGCTGAGCTGGTGCTCCCCCCGGAGCCGGTAATTCTGGTTGATCCAGTAGGCGATGCCGGCAAGGCCGGAGGTCTTGCTGACCGCCACGGCGGCGGGACGATCCAGCAGCTTCTCCGTGTTGAAGATGTTGTAGATTTCCTCGTCCTTCAGAAGACCGTCGGCGTGGATACCTGCCCGGGTGACGTTGAAATTCCGCCCCACAAAGGGGGTCATGGGGGGGATGTGATAGCCGATTTCGTTTTCAAAGCAGTCGGCAATCTCCGTGATGGCGGTGGGATCCATGCCGTCCAGAGAGCCCCGGAGGGAGGCATACTCAAAGACCATGGCCTCCAGCGGCACGTTGCCGGTGCGCTCGCCGATGCCCAGCATGGAGCAGTTGACGCCGCTGGCGCCGTACAGCCACGCAGTGGCGGCGTTGGAAACCGCCTTGTAGAAATCGTTGTGGCCGTGCCATTCCAGATACTCGCTTTCCACGCCGGAGTAGTGCTGCAGGCCGTAGATAATGCCGGGGACGCTGCGGGGCAGCGCCACCTCGGTATAGGGGACGCCGTAGCCCATGGTGTCGCAGGCACGGATGCGGACGGGGATTTTCGCCTGATGGGACAGCTCCATCAGCTCATTGACGAAGGGCACCACAAACCCGTAGAAATCCGCCCGGGTAATGTCCTCCAGATGGCACCGGGGCATGACTCCGGCGTCGAAGGCGTCCTTCACCGTGGCCAGATAGTAGTCCAGCGCCTGACGGCGGGTCATCTGCATCTTCTTGAAGATGTGGTAGTCGCTGCAGGAAACCAGAATGCCGGTTTCCTTGATGCCCAGATCCTTCACCATCCGGAAGTCCTCCCGGGTAGCGCGGATCCAGGTGGTGATCTCCGGGAACCGCAGTCCCAGCGCCTGACAGCGCTCAATGGCCTCCCGATCCCGCTTGCTGTAGATGAAAAACTCCGTCTGGCGGATGAGGCCGTAAGGCCCGCCCAGCTTGCTGAGGAGTTTGAACAGGTGCTCAATCTGCTGGGGGGTATAGGGGTTCATGGACTGCTGACCGTCCCGGAAGGAGGTGTCGGTAATCCAGATGTCGGCAGGCATGGACATGGGCACCCGCCGGTGGTTGAAAGCCACCTTGGGCACCTCGTCGTAGTTGTATACGTCCCGGTACAGCACCGGGTCTTTCACATCCTGCAGGGAATAGCGGTAGTCATTTTCTTCCAGCAGGTTGGTTTTTGAGGACAGTTCCAGCATACAAAACTCCTTTCCGGGACACGGTGTGCCTTATACCTGTATACAAGTATACAGAAAAGGAGGAAAAAGTCCATGCCGCAATTTGTACAAAAATGAAGGCGGAAAGGGAGGGGGCGCGGTCAAATTGGCAGATGCCGGCGGTGTCCATTGCCGACAGGGGGGGAGCACCGGGCAGAAAGGGCTTCCACAGGGGGAAATTCCTGACGAATGGAGCAGTTACATGGGAAGAAGAGGGCGCAAAACCGTAACATTTTCCGGTTGCGCCGCCCGGTTGGCTGTGCTACAATAACCGCAGAAAAACGATTGCGAGGGAACGTATGTTTACCGGATTTACCGATGCTGCGGTGGACTTCATGTGGGGAATCCGCTTCAATAATGAGCGGCCGTGGTTTGAAGCCCACAAGGAAAGCTATCTGAATGATTTTTACCGCCCCATGAAGGAACTGGGGACGGAGATTTACGATTTTCTGGCGGAAAAGCGGCCGGACGACCCGCTGGTGTGTAAGGTGACCCGGATTTACCGGGACGCCCGGCGGCTCCACGGCCGGGGGCCTTACAAGGATCACCTGTGGTTCTGTGTGGAGCGCCCTGCCGAGGACTGGACTACCCGCCCCACCTTCTGGTTTGAACTGGGGCCGGATTACTGGGGCTACGGCATGGGCTGCTGGATGGCCCGCCCCATGGATATGGCCCGGCTCCGGGCGCGGATTTTGCGGGATCCGAAGCCCATGGAAAAGCTGACCCGCGCCCTGAACGCCCAGACGGAATTTACCCTCAGCGGCGACACCTACAAGCGCCCCAAGGCGGGAGCGCCGTCGGAACTGCTGGCGCCCTGGTTCCGGCTGAAATCCATCGGCATCACCCATGAGGACAAGCTGACGGAGGAACTGTTCTGCCGGGATGTGGCGGAGCGGATCAAGAAAGGGTATGAATTTCTTCTGCCCTATTACGACTATTTTCTGACACTGCCCTCCGACCCGGAGCCGGAGACGCTGAAATAACAGGATTAAAGGAGAGATACGGCATGAAAGCCTGTCCCGACAGAGAGAAAGCCCTGACCCTTCTGAAAAAGTACAACGGGGAACCGTTTCACATCCAGCATGCCCTGACGGTGGAAGGCATCATGCGCTGGTATGCCAATGAACTGGGCTATGGAGAGGACGCCGACTTCTGGGCCATGGTGGGTCTGCTCCACGACGTGGATTTTGAACAGTGGCCGGAGCAGCACTGCGTCAAGGCACCGGAACTTCTGGCGGAAATCGGTTGCTCCGACGAACTGATTCACGCCGTCTGCTCCCACGGCTATGGCATCTGCTGTGACGTGGAGCCGGTGCATGAGATGGAGAAGGTGCTCTTTGCCGCCGACGAACTGACGGGGCTGATTGGCGCCGCCGCCCGGATGCGCCCCAGCAAGTCCGTGCAGGACATGGAGGTCAGTTCCCTGAAAAAGAAGTACAAGGATAAGAAGTTTGCCGCCGGCTGCTCCCGGGACATCATCAACAACGGGGCGGAGCGCCTTGGCTGGCCCATTGAGGAGTTGATGGAAAAGACCATTCTGGCCATGCGCGCCTGTGAGGACAGTGTCAACGCCGCCGTAGCGGCACTGTAAGACAGCGTTTCTGCCAATGCAGTGATGGCCGCAGGGAGGCTTGCTGAGTGTACCCACTGTCACAAAAATCAGAAGCGTGCCGAAAGTACCATCGATTGACAAGGGCAAATACGCCTGCCAGCGTGTCTTTCCGGCGCTTTTTGCCCTTTTCGCCTTGGCGGGCGCCAGCCCGCCTGCGTCTCAAAAGTCAAAAATCACTTGTAAATTCATCGCTGGCAGGTGCCTTGCAGTTTTGCCGGAGCAGAAATGTGCCCAGGCAAGGAAGGACCCGCAGGGAATACTGTCGTATTCTCAAGGGGCTTGACGCGGTATGGGGACATTTCTGCCCGTCAAAACCGTGTCTGCCTTTGTTAATCGATGGTATCGTTTTAACATGGAAAATCCCCCCGGCTGGCGCCTGCCAGCCGGGGGGATTCGTATGTGAATACTTTAGGGAAGAGAAACTCAGGCGGCGGGAATTACCAGCACCTGTCCGATGTTGATGAGATAGGGGGTTTTCAGGCCGTTGGCATCGGCAATGCGGGTGAACTTGGCGCCGGTGCCGTAGAAGTGATAGGAGATGTTCCACAGGCAGTCGCCGGATACCACGGTATAGGAGGTTTCGCCGGCGGCGGGAGTGGAGGGCTGTGCAGGCTCTGCGGGCTTGGCAGGCTCCTCAGCGGGGGCCGCGGCCTTGACCACGGTAATCCGTCCCTGAGGCTTGGCGTAGGTGTCCCCCACAACGCCCTTCAGTTCCGTCCGGATGTAGTCCATCAGGACTTCGTCCATGGGAGCGCCGATATCGTAATTGGCAGAAGCGGCCTTGAAGGCATAGTAGGTGTCCCCGCCGGCGGCCAGGAAGTCGTTGGTGGCAATGGTGTAGACCGCCTTGGCGTCAAAGGCCTTGCCGCCGACGCTCTGGATGGTGACGCGTTTGATGCTGTTGGGGGCATGGTAGGTGGAGTCGGGATACAGGCTGCCGACGTCATAGGCCTTGGCGGTGTCCACGGTAAAGACGATGCCGGAAACCTGCGGGAAGCCGCCCAGAGCGTCGGGGGTGCAGTAGGTGGAAGCTTCCAGCGCCTCCAGCAGCTCCGCACCGGTGACCTTGACGATGCTCAGGGTGTTGCCGAAGGGCAGCACGGTGTTGACGTCCTTCTTGGTGATGTCACCGGCCTTGACGGTGGCACGGATACCGCCGCCGTTGGTGACGGCCGCGTCCACGGTTTCGCCGTTCTGCCGGGCACCCCAGACCAGCGCGTCCGCAATGAGGTCACCCAGATTGGTTTCGCCGTCCCGGTTGCCGTCAGGCGCCTTGGCGCCGTTCAGTTCATAGGTGGTCTTGGCGAACACGGTGCCGTAATCGTCGTCAATCTGCTTCTGGATGGCGGCAGCCCGGGCGGAAACCACCGGGTCTGCGGCGGTGAGGGAATCGGTGGAAAGGGAGGAGACGGTGATTTCCCCCTTGGGGTCGATGGTGACCACGCCGATGTTGGCCAGCTTGGTGCCGGTGGAGGTCAGCAGGGTGCTGCCAACCTTGCCGGTGCCGTTGGAGGCGGCCTTGACGGCCTCCAGGTCGGAGTGGGAGTGGCCGTCGATAAAGACGTCAATGCCCGTGACGGCGTTCAGCAGGTCGATGGAGCGGTTGCCCACGGATTCATTGTCGATGCCCAGATGCCCCAGACAGACGATGAAATCACAGCCCTGAGATTTCAGGGCGTTCACCTGATTCTGCGCGATTTTGAACATCTCCTGACCGGCAGGGAAGGTCACGCCCTTAATCTTGCCGGGGTGAGCCTTGGTGGCAGTCTCCGGGGTTTCCAGACCGAATACGCCGATTTTCGTGCCGTTCGGGGCGGTGAAAATCTTGTTGTCCCCGAAGGCGGTTTTTCCGTTGTACAGGGTGTTGGCGGAGAGGAAGGGGAATTTGGCCTCCGCAGAGAGTTTCACCAGATTGTCATAGCCGTAGTCAAACTCGTGGTTGCCCAGAGCGGCGGCGTCATAGCCTGCCAGATTCATCAGTTCAATGGCGGTTGCCCCCTGAGAGGCGCTGACGGTGGGATCGCCCTGAATGAAGTCGCCTGCGTCCAACAGCAGCACATAGGCGCCGCGCTTCTGGCAGGACTGCTTCAGGGCCGCTGCTTTGGCATAGCCGGAAATGCCGCCGTGGACGTCGTTGGTGTGCAGGATGACGGTGCTTCCGGTGAGATCCGGGTCGGAGGCGGCTGCGGAAGTCACCTCCACGGCACCGGCGGTCACAGCCAGCGAACAGGCCATGGCCAGTGTGAGGAACAGGGACAAGAGCTTTTTCATGCGGGATCCTCCTTTTCAATTTTGAGTACGGATGCAACAGGGTACTGCCAAATGCCGGAAAATCGCTGGAAAAGCCGGGGAATTATCTGATAACGTTGAAATAGAGGTACAGCCCTCCCATGACAACGATCCAGATCAGGGTAAACAGAGGCACGCAGATGCGAAAGGAGCGGTGCTGGGTCTTATGACGGAACAGTTCCATGCCCAGCCATGCGCCGATGCCGCCCCCCAGCGCCGCCAGAAGCAGCAGGGTCTTTTCCGGGATGCGGCGGGTTTTGGGGGCGTGCGCCTTCCACTTGGCCAGCAGCTTGTCCAGACCGTAGGCCAGCAGCGCCAGAACGTTGATAACCAGAAGCCACAGCCAGAGAATGCCCCACTTGGAGCCTAAGATGGTGAAAAGAAAGCCGTTTTTCGCCGTCGGCGCCGCGGCAGTTTTGGCAAGACGCATGACCATAAACCCACACCTGCTTCTGCAAAATAATAAAAGGACTGACCGGTTTCCCGGTCAGTCCATTATAGCAGAGCACTCAGTTCTTGGCAAGAGCCATCAGTTCGGCAGCCGTCTTTGCGGCCAGTTTGGCGTTGTTGTACACCAGCTGGATGTTGGAGGCCAGAGAATCGCCGCCGGTGATGTCCTTGATTTTGGCCAGCAGGAAGGGAGTGGTTTCCTTGCCGTGGATGCCCAGCCGGTTGGCCTCGGCCACGGCCTCGTCAATGGCCTTGTTGATGACCTCGTGATCCATGGAGTACTCCTCGGGGATGGGGTTGGTCACCAGCATGCCGCCGCCCAGACCCATGTCCTGCTTGACATAGAAGGCCTTGGCCAGTTCAGCGGGGGTGTCGATGCGGTAGTCCACCTTGAAGCCGGACTTCCGGGTGTAGAAGGCAGGCAATTCCTCGGTACCGTAGCCGATGACAGGGACGCCGTGGGTTTCCAGATATTCCAGCGTCAGCCCCAGGTCCAGAATGGACTTGGCACCGGCGCAAACCACCATGACGGGGGTGTGAGCCAGTTCCTCCAGGTCGGCGGAGATGTCGAAGGTCTGCTGGGCGCCCCGATGGACGCCGCCGATGCCGCCGGTGGCGAACACCTGGATCCCGGCCATGTGGGCGATAATCATGGTGGTGGTGACGGTGGTGGCGCCGTCCTTGCCCTCGGCCACCAGAACAGGCAGGTCACGGCGGCTGGCCTTGGCCACAGCGGTGCCGGTCTTGCCCAGATAGTCAATCTCAGCCTCGGACAGGCCGGCCTTCAGCCGTCCGCCGATGACGGCGATGGTGGCGGGGACGGCGCCGTTTTCCCGGATAATCTTCTCCACGTTCAGAGCGGTTTCCACGTTCTGGGGATAGGGCATTCCGTGGGAGATGATGGTGGACTCCAGCGCCACCACAGGGCGGCCTTCCTCCAGTGCCTTCTGTACTTCGGGAGCGATGTCCAGATACTTGTTGAGTGTCATGTTGAATTCCTCCATATGATTGAATTGGATGTTGTTTTATTTGGAAAAGGCGGCGCGCTGCCGCAGGGTATCCTCACTCATGGCAGGGTTGATGGTTTCGGCGGACTCCATGGCAATGACGGAGGCGGCCAGTCCCGCCTTTACGGCGTCCGTCAGATTCGTTCCCTGCAAATAGGCCCAGGTAATGGCGGCCATGAAGGCGTCGCCGCAGCCGGTGGTGTTCACCATGGTGCCCGGCAGGGGAGGCAGCTGCACCTGATGGCCGGTATGGTCGGCGGCAAATACGCCGTCTGCCCCCAGAGAGATGAACACCCGGTGCAGCCCGGTGGCCAGCAGGGCATCCGCCGCCTTGCGGAGACTGGCGTCATCGGTAATCTCCACGCCGGAGAGCAACTCCGCTTCGATGCGGTTGGGCTTCAGGGTGTGGAGCCTGCCCAGCACCGGCTTCAGCTTTGCCGCCTTGGCGGTGGATACGGGATCGGCAAACAGGGGAGCGGTGCAGTTCTCCGCCAGCCACGCAATGCTCTCTTCGGGGATATTGGTGTCCAGCACCACCGCCTGACTGGCGTTGAGCAGCGTTTGCCGCTGGGAGAGCACCTGAGGGGTCAGGTGGCTGTAAATCTCCATATCGCTGACGGCCAGCGCCATGTCGCCCTTTTCGTCGGTGATAAAGAGGTAGGTGGAGGTGCGTCCCTCCGGGATCACGGGGGACTGGGAGATGTCAATGCCCAGTTCTCCGCAGCTGGCGGCGATTTTCCGGGCGTTGGTATCATCTCCGAACACCGTCAGCAGCCGGACGTCCATCCCCAGCAGCGCCATGTTGTGGGCAATGTTCCGCCCCACGCCGCCAAGGCTCATCCGCACCACGCCGGGGTTGGAATCCTGCATCACCGGCGGTTCTCCCGGCCAGCCGCCGATGTCCATGTTCACGCCGCCCACCACGGTGACATAGGGGGCCGTGCGGACAATGTAGCCCTTTCCGGTGATGCAGCCCTTTTTCATCAGGTTGGAGATGTGCACCGCCACGGAGGAGCGGGTGATACCCGCCTTGTCCGCCAGTTCCTGCTGGGAAATCAGCGGGTTTTCCTCAATCCAGTTCAGAATCTGCCGTTCCCGCTGGGTCATAGCCGCACCTCCTGCGTAAGCTAAAATTTAGGTTTCTAATCTAATGCTTATTTTAGCCGCCGGAGAGAAAATGTCAAGCCCTGATTTTTGAAAATTTGCAGTCTGGGGAAAAATTTCCAAAAACCGGGAACAAAATCCGGCGTCCCTGCGACAAAAGGAGTAAAAGGAGGCGATTTTATGAAACGGTTTTTTGCGGCCATTCTCTGCCTGTGCCTGCTGGCCGGGTGTGGGCGGACAGACAGCACCGGCAATACCTGCCGGGCGGAGGAAGGCTCCGGAGGCGGGGAGGTGTCCGGGAAAGCGGAGCCTATGGAAAGCGCGGAGGGTGCGAAGGAAACCTTCCGGATCGTCCGGGAGGAAGACGGCGAACTTCTGCTGGCCAAGGCGGAGGGCGGCCCGGGGGAGGTGTATACCCTGTCCCTTGCGGACACGGCGCTGACGCTGGACGGCGTCCCCTTTGACCGGAAGGAACCGGGGGCCTATCAGCGCTTTCCTGACGGCGCCCTGACCGGTGCGCTGGTGGAGGTCGCCTACGATCTGGTGCTGGAAACCTATCCCGGGCGGCTGGCGGATGTGACGGCGGTAAACATCCGCTCCGACGGCTTTGACGACCGCTGCACCCTCTATCTCCGGGTGCTGGATGACCTGTGGGACGTGGACGAGGGCCTGAACAGCGACATCACCATGCTTTCCGTGGACCTGTCCCAAACGAGCCTGCCCGAAAGCGAACAGGCGGCGGTGGCCTGGGCTTTTGCCGGTGCGCACGGCATTTCCGACCCGCTGACCCTGAGCTATGAGGAACTGGCGGCAGAGGGGTATCTTGCCGGTACGGAACCGGATTCCGACGGTATTCCCTGCTGGGAGGACGGCTGTCTGTTCGCCATTACAGAACAGGAAACCGGAGACAATGAGCTGAACGGCGCAAGGAACACCGTGACCTTTGACGCCCAGAAGTGGCGCTCTGCCTTGGGGGCGTATTTCTTCGCCGACTGCACTGCCGAGCAGGCGTTGGACGGGCATTGGGGGGACTATACCGTGGGCAGTCAGGCCATATCCTGAGCAATGCCGTCCCTGCCGGTCGGCCGGGCGGCGAAAATGGGGTTATTGACGTTGAATAGGAAGCCCGGCGGAGATGAAATCACCTCCGCCGGGTTTTCTGCGCACCCTGTGCCGGCAGCAATCGTGAACAGCCTGTAAAATCTGCGGAAATCCGGCGGGGGGACTACCATTTTTGAGGAAGATATGGTATAGTATTCTTGCATTGATATGTGCATCCACACTTTTAAGCGGGAGGGACAGGCTGTGGGCGGATTGAAAAAATGGGCGGCGCTGCTGCTGACGCTGGGCATGGCTCTGTCCCTGACCGGCTGCACCCTGCCGAAGCTGACGCTGGATCCGGAGGAACTGTACACCCTGCCGGAACTTCCTGCCCGGTATACGGCGCTGAACCAGCAGCTTAATGCCATTCAGGAGGCCGGGGCGGAATACGCCGCGCCGGCGGCGGGCAGCAACATCCAGCCGGTGCAGATGGTGGATCTGGACGGCGACGGCCGGGAGGAGGCGCTGGCTTTCTTCCGCCGGAGTGACGGGGAAAAGCCCCTGAAAATCTATGTCTTTACCGGTGACGGTGACAGCTACGCCCAGACGGCGGTGATTGAGGGCAGCGGCCTTGCCATTTACAGCGTGGCCTACAGCGATATGAACGGTGACGGCCGGATGGAGATCATCGTGGGCTGGCGGGTCAATATGGAATTGCAGGCACTGGTGGTGTACGCGCTGGAGCCAGGCGGTGCCCGGGAACTGGTGCGCACCAACTATGTAAAGTACGCCGTAACGGATCTCAACGGTGACGGGATGCAGGAACTGGCCGTATTCCGGGCGGATCAGGACGGTGTAGGAGCGGCGGACTGCTACCTCTGGAAAAACGGGGCGCTGTCTTTGGGCTCCAGCATCCGGGTGTCCATGACCATGGCGGAACTGAGCCAGCAGGGTCGGGTGACGGTGGGCACCCTGCGCTCCGGGGAGCCGGCGCTGTTTGTCACCGGCGTGGCGGACAGCCTCCGTGCCATCACCGATGTGCTGATTCTCCGGGACGGGGAACTGAGCAACTCCGTGCTTTCCGCCACCACCGGCGTCTCCGGGGAAAGTTCCCGGTACCGCGCTCTGTATCCTTCGGATGTCAACGGCGACGGCATTACCGAGGTGCCCCGCACGGTTCCCCTGTACGGCGAGGAGGCGGATCCCGAAAACTCCCTGCGGATGGACTGGATGAGTTTTGACGCCGGAGGCATTGCCGTCCGGGCGCTGTCCACCTACCACGCCATGGAGGACGGCTGGTACCTCCGGCTGCCGGAGGGGTGGCCGGAGAGCATCTGGGTCAGCCGCGCTTCCTCCACGGACGAAAGCGCCATCACCTTTTACCGGGGCGGCACCGGACAGGAAGAGGAGCCGGTGCTCCGGATTACGGCTCTCAGCGGCGCCAACCGGGAACGGCTGGCGGTGCGGACGGGACGGTTCATTCTGGGGCGGAACGACGGCGTGATTTATGCAGGCGAACTGCTGAAGGGCAATGAGGACTGGGAGCACGGCGTTGCGGAGGATGATGTGCGGAACGCCTTCAGCCTGATTGCCAAAGAGTGGTCCGCCGGGGATAACTGATGCAGGGAGGCACTTTTGTGAAAAAAATTCTGGTTCTGGAAGATGAGGCCAGCATCCGCAGCTTTATTGTGATTAACCTCCGCCGGGCGGGCTATGATGTGATTGAGTCCGAAACCGGTGAAGAGGCGCTGGAGCGGCTCCGTGCCAATCCGGACACCAAGGTGGCGCTGCTGGATATTATGCTCCCGGGGATTGACGGCTTTGAGGTCTGCCGCCGCATCCGGGCCACCAATACAAAAATCGGCATCATCATGCTGACGGCCCGTTCTCAGGAAATGGACAAGGTGACGGGACTGATGACCGGTGCCGACGACTATGTGACCAAGCCCTTCTCTCCGGCAGAACTGACTGCCCGGGTAGACGCCCTGTTCCGCAGAGCCGGTGGGGAGGAAACGGTGCAGACCGGCGAAATCAGCCAGCCGCCCTTCCTGCTGAACACCCGGAACCGGACGCTGGAAAAAAACGGCCAGAGGGTGAAGCTGACCCAGGTGGAGTACGCCATTATGCGGGTGTTTATGGAAAACCCCGGCAAGGCGCTGTCCCGTGAGGAGATTCTGGACCGGGTCTGGGGACGGGATTACTTCGGGGAACTGAAGATCGTGGATGTGAACATCCGCCGCCTGCGGCTGAAAATCGAGGACAATGTGCAGAACCCGATGTATATTACTACCGTCTGGGGTTACGGCTACAAGTGGGACGCGTAGGCGGCAGGGTCGTCGGCACATTGTCCGAATCCCCGCAGAGCGGGGCAGCGGATTTGCGGCTGCAAGCAGACGCGTAGGCAATCAGACACAGGCGGACATTCTGCCGTGACGATACAATCAGAGGGGAGGCGGCTTTGTGCCGGAACGGAATCAGATGCGGAAGGCTGTGCGGGTGCGGAGCCTCCGCCAGCGCTGGATTGTCAACTCGGTGCTGCCGGTATTCCTGCTGCTGACCATGGTGGTGGGCGGCGTGTCCATCGGCATTTCCAATTACTACTATAAAGGAATGCTGGACGGTCTGGAACGGCAGGCACGGGCGCAGTCCGGAGCCTTCATTGACTACTTCATGGATCAGGGCTTTGCCAACTACCTGCAAAGAGCCAATCAGGCCATTTCGGATTATGCGGACAAGGAACGGGTGGAATTGCAGTTCCTCTCCAGCACCGGCAGCATTCAGGCCTCCTCCACCTCCAACCTGACGGTGGGCACCCACCCGGGGACGGAGGACATCACCCGGGCGGTGGAAACCAGCCGCATCAGCTATTTCCGGGGGGCAGACCCCAAAACCGGAGAGCAGATTCTGGCGGTGTCCCATCCCCTGACGGTCAACGGCAAGGTGGTGGGCGTCATGCGCTTTGTCACCTCCCTGCGGCAGGTGAATGTGCAGGTGCGGATGACGGTGCTGGCGGTGGTGCTGATTGCGGTGCTGTGCCTGCTGCTGGTCATCAGTTCCAACCTGATTTTCATCAACAACGTGGCGGAGCCGGTGGCGGTGGTGTCGGACGCCGCCAAGCGAATCTCCCAGGGAAGCTACGGCTTTACGCTGGAAAACAAATACGCCGGCGAACTGGGAGAACTGGTGGACAACATCAACGATATGTCCATGAAAATCAGCCAGAACGAAAAAATGAAAACGGAATTCATCTCCTCCGTATCCCACGAACTGCGGACGCCTCTCACTGCCATCAGCGGCTGGGGGGAAACGCTGCTGGCGGATCCGGATCGGGATCAGATTCAACTGCACCGGGGACTGCGGATTATCCTCAACGAGTCCCGGCGGCTCTCCACCATGGTGGAGGAACTTCTGGAATTTTCCAAAATGGAGGACGGCCGCTTTACCCTCCGGCTGGAGGATACGGACTTGCAGGCGGAATTTGAGGACGCCGTGTTCACCTACCGGGAACTGTTCCGGCAGGAGGGCATCGAACTGCGCTACGAGCCGGGGGAGGAACTGCTGCCGTCCATCAACGGCGACCCGGAGCGGCTGAAGCAGGTGTTCTGCAACGTGCTGGACAACGCCGCCAAGCACGGCGGCGCCGGAAAGCGCATCGACGCCTCCATGACCCGGGAGGACGGCCTGCAGGTAATCCGGGTGCGGGACTACGGCCCCGGAATCCCGGAGGCGGAACTGCCCTATGTGAAGCAGAAGTTCTACAAAGGCTCCTCCAAGGCGCGGGGCAGCGGCATCGGCCTCGCCGTGTGCGATGAGATTGTCCGGCTTCACGGCGGCACTTTTGAAATTGCAAATGCCCAGGGCGGCGGCACCGTGGTGACCATCCGCCTGCCGGAAAAAGAATAAGGGGAAAATAGAACAAACGTTTGATTTTTCCGAAAACATATGTTATAGTAAGAAACAGAAAGGAACCGGTTTATGGCGGAACATTCCAACGGCGCCTTCCGCACCAGCATCGGCGGGCAGGCGCTTATTGAGGGGATTTTGATGCGGGGGCCTGACAGACAGGCCATTGTCGTCCGGGATAAGGACGGCCAGCTGGTGGAAAAGGTAGAGGAACTGAAACTCATCAAGGACCGTTACCCCATTCTGGGGGTGCCCCTGATCCGCGGCGCCGTGAATTTTCTGGCGGCCATGGTCAGCGGCGTGAAGGCGCTGATGTATTCGGCGGACTTCTACCCGGATGAGGAAGTGAGCCAGCCCTCCAGATTTGAGAAGTGGCTGGAGGCGCACCTGAGCAGTGAGAAGCTGGAAAAGGCCATTGTGGCCTTTGCGGTGCTGTTGGGAGTGGGGCTGTCCATTTTCCTGTTTCTGGTGCTGCCCACCCTGCTGACCGGCGGGATTCTCCACTTTTTTCCGGACTTCCCCCTGTGGGGGCGGAACGTGGTGGAGGGGCTGCTGAAAATTGTGATTTTCCTGCTGTACCTGATTCTCTGCTCCCGGCAGAAGGACATCTACCGGGTATTCCAGTACCACGGGGCGGAGCACAAGACCATTTTCTGCTACGAGGCGGGGCTGCCCCTGACGGTGGAAAACGTCCGCATCCAGCCCCGGCACCATCCCCGCTGCGGGACGAGTTTCCTGTTTGTGGTGATTTTCGTGTCCATTCTGGTGTCCAGCGTGGTGTTCGGCATCTGGCCCATTACCAACGCGTGGCTGCGGACGCTGGTGCATCTGCTGCTGCTGCCGCTGGTGGTGGGGATTACCTACGAGTTTAACCGCTGGGTGGGGCGCCATGTGCAGGACAGCGGACTGGCAAAGCTTCTGACGGCGCCGGGTATGTGGATGCAGAATTTCACCACCAACGAGCCGGATGACTCCATGATTGAATGTGCCATCCGCTCTCTGGAACTGGTGCTGCCTGAGGAAAAGGGCAAAGACGAATGGTAAACCTTATAAAATAACTTCTTCCGCAAACCAGCGAAGCGTTTGCGGAAGAAAGAGGAGGAGCAAGGGAGCGGATGAAGTTTTCACCGCAGGTGGAAACGGAGTTAAGCGGACTTTGCGACGACGAATGGCGATTACATACAATGATTTATTTCTGGACGTCCGCCGGGAACTGAAGCGGGGCGGCGTCATCGATACCACACTGGAAGCCCGGGAACTGACCTGCTTCGGCACCGGCAAGACCCGGGAGGAACTGACCCGGGACGGGCGTCTGTACGCCCCGCCGGAGTTGGAACGCCGGGTGCGGGAACTGACTGCCCGGCATCTGGCAGGGGAGCCGGTGGCGTATCTCATCGGTGAATGGGAGTTTTACGGCCTGCCGCTGGACATTTCCCGGGATGTGCTGATTCCCCGTCCGGATACGGAGGTGCTGGTGGAGCAGGCGGTGTCCTATATTCAGACGCAGGGGGCCTGCCGGGTGCTGGATTTGTGCGCCGGCAGCGGCTGCATCGGTCTGGCCGTGGCATCCCAGTGCCCCGGAATCCACGCGGTGCTGGGGGAATTTTCCGACGCGGCACTGAAAATCTGCCGGCAGAATATCCGCCGGAACGGCCTTACCGGCCGGGTGATTCCCATGACGGTGAACGCGCTGGAACGGCCTGACCGGGCACTGGGGGAATTCCACTGCATTGTCAGCAACCCGCCCTACATTCCCCATGACGAGATTCCGGGTCTGGATCATTCCGTGAAGGACTACGAGCCTCATCTGGCGCTGGACGGCGGGGCGGACGGTCTGGACTTCTACCGGGCCATCAGCGAAAAGTGGAAGGCGGCGCTGTCCCCCGGTGGGCGGCTGTACTTTGAAGTGGGCATCGGTCAGGCGGACGCGGTGCTCCGCATCATGCGGTCACAGGGCTTCGGGGATATTCAGGTGGTCAAGGATCATCACGATATTCCCCGGGTGGTGTTCGGAACCCTGTGCGGCGGGGTTTACGGCAGATAAATCACCGGAGGCATTCCGGTACACGATACAGAAAATCAGATTTGGGAGGAAAGAGATATGGCAAAAGAGAAAGCGCCCATGCCCAGCGCCGCGCCGGCGGAGGATAAGAAGCGGGCCATCGAGGCCGCCATGGGGCAGATTGAAAAAATGTACGGCAAAGGCTCCATCATGCGCCTTGGCGACCAGAACAATTTGCAGGTGGACGTGATTCCCACCGGCTCTCTGTCGCTGGACGTGGCGCTGGGAGTGGGGGGACTGCCCCGGGGGCGCATTGTGGAGATTTACGGGCCGGAATCCTCCGGCAAGACCACGCTGGCTCTCCATGTGGCGGCGGAAGCCCAGAAAAAGGGCGGTGAGGTGGCCTTCGTGGACGCCGAGCACGCGCTGGACCCCACCTACGCCCGGGCACTGGGGGTCAATATCGACGATATGCTGATTTCCCAGCCGGACACCGGCGAGCAGGCGCTGGAAATCACGGAGGCGCTGGTGCGCTCCGGCGCCATTGACGTCATCGTGGTGGACTCCGTGGCGGCGCTGGTGCCCCGTGCCGAGATTGAGGGCGAAATGGGCGACAGCTATGTGGGGCTTCATGCCCGGCTCATGAGCCAGGCGCTGCGGAAACTCACCGGCGCGGTGGGCAAGACCAACACCATCGTGATTTTCATCAACCAGCTTCGTGAGAAAGTGGGCGTCATGTACGGCAACCCGGAGGTCACCACCGGCGGCCGGGCCTTGAAGTTCTATGCCTCCGTGCGGATTGACGTGCGGCGCATTGAAGCGCTGAAAAACGGCGGCGAGGTGGTGGGAAACCGCACCCGGGCCAAGGTGGTAAAGAATAAGGTGGCGCCCCCCTTCCGGGAGGCGGAATTTGACATCATGTACGGCGAGGGCATCGCCCACACCGGCGAACTCATCGACCTGGGCGTCCGGCTGGGGATTATCACCAAGGCCGGCTCCTGGTTCTCCATGGGCGAAACCCGCATCGGGCAGGGACGGGACGCCGCCAAGAAGTATCTGGAGGAGAATCCCGACATTGCCGCCGATGTGGAAGCCCAGATCCGCGCCAACTTCGACAAGCTGATGGGTAACCAGTCCCGGATTGCCGCCGCCAAGGCCGCCGGCAAGGCGGTGAATGTGTCCGCCGACGATTTCAACGATGAGGATTGACCGCATCGAGGCCTCCCGGCACAAGCGGGGGCGGGTGCTGGTTTTTCTGGCGGACGGCAGCCTGCTGAAGGTCACGGAGCAGGAACTGCTGACCTTCGGCCTGCGTGCCGGGGACGAACTGGACGAGGAGACGCTGGGGCGGCTGAAGGAAGCCGCCGGGGTGTCCAACATCAAAACCACGGCGGCGGATTTAATCGGCCGCCGCGCCATGAGCCGCCGGGACTTGGAAAAGAAATTGCAGGAGAAGGGGGCTTCGGAGGCCGAAGCCCGCTATGCCGGGGAGTGGCTGGAGGCCATCGGCGCACTGGACGACGCGGCCTACGCCGCCGCGCTGGTGCGCCACTGCGGCGATATGGGGTACGGCCCCCGGCGGGCGAGAGAAAAGCTGCGGGAAAAGGGCGTGCCTCAGGAGTTCTGGGAGGAGGCGCTGGAGGAACTGCCGCCGGACGGCGGACAGATTGACCGCTTTCTTCAGAATAAGCTGCGGGGCCGCGCCCCTGATGAAAAGGAGAAAAAGCGCCTGACGGACGCCCTGCTGCGCCGGGGCTTTTCCTGGAGCGAGGTGAAGTCCGCCTGGAGCCGCTATGGCTCTGAAATCCCGGAGGAATACTGAACGCCTGGAAACTGGCAGAACTTCATACCGTATATCCGCCCGAAAGGGCATATTCGATTATACCGGAGGAATCCATTTTGAGTTACAACGTATCATTCATTTCTCTTGGCTGCGCCAAGAATCAGGTGAACTGCGAACAGATGATGGCTCTGTGCAGCAAGGCTGGGTATGCCATTCAGGCGCAGCCGGAGGGCTGCGACGTGGTGGTGGTGAACACCTGCGGCTTTCTGGCGTCTGCCTGCGAGGAGGCCATTGAGAACATTCTGGAAATGGCGGAACTGAAAAAGGCCGGTCAGGTGAAGAAAATTCTGGTCACCGGCTGCATGAGCCAGCGCTACAAGGGGGACATCCTCAACGAACTGCCGGAGGTGGACGGCCTGCTGGGCACCGGCAGCTACGGGGACATTGTCAGTGCCATTGCCGAGGTGATGGAAAAGGGCACCAAGCCCTGCCATCTGGGGAATATCCACACTGCCAACCAGAGCGGGGAGCGGATTTTGTCCACCCCGCCGTGGTACGCCTACCTGCGGATTGCCGAGGGCTGCGACAACCACTGCGCCTACTGTGTGATTCCCTCCCTCCGGGGTAAATACCGCAGCCGTCCCATGAACGAACTGTTGGACGAGGCGGCGGAGTTGGCCTCTGCCGGGGTGAAGGAACTGATTGTCATTGCCCAGGACATCACCCGCTACGGCACCGACCTCAACGGGGAGCACCAGCTGGCAAAGCTGCTGCGGGAACTTTGCAAGCTGGACTTCCACTGGATTCGGCTTCACTATCTCTACCCCACGGACACCACCGACGAACTGATTGACGTTATTGCCAATGAGCCGAAGATTGTCAAATATCTGGATATTCCCATCCAGCACTGCAATGACACCATCCTGAAGGCCATGAACCGCCGGGATACGAAAGCGGAACTGCTGAGCCTGCTGAAAAAGCTGCGGGAGAAGATTCCCGGACTGGTTCTGCGCACCAGCCTCATTACCGGCCTGCCCTATGAGGACGACGCGGCCTTTGAGGAACTGTGCGATTTCCTCCGGGAAGTGAAAATTGAGCGGGCAGGGGTGTTCCCTTTCTCTCCGGAGGAGGGCACCAAAGCGGCGCTGATGGACCATGTGGACACGGAAGAGGCCAAGCGCCGGGCGGAACTGGCGGTGGATGTCCAGTCCGACATCATCGACGCTTATAACGACGCCATTCTGGGGGAGGAGCGGGAAGTCCTCTGCGAGGGCTACGACCCGCAGGCCCAAATGTTCTACGGCCGCAGCTATGCCGAGTCCCCGGACATTGACGGCCGAATCTGGTTCACCGCTGAGGAAAAGATTGCTCCCGGCACCTTTGTCAACGTCCGCCTGACAGGGGTGATGGACGGCGAAACCACCGGTGAGGAGGTTGAGGCATGAACTGGGGCGGCATTTTGCTGGGAGCGGCCTCCTTCGTCATCATTGGATTGTTCCACCCTATTGTTATCTGGGCGGAGTATCATTTTGGAAAGGGCTGCTGGCCGGCGTTTCTGGCTGTGGGGCTGCTGCTGGCCGGTGGATCGCTGACGACGAGCAATCTGTATGTCGGGGCCTTGCTGGGCATTCTGGCCTTTTCCTGCTTTTGGAGCATTCGGGAACTGTTTGAGCAGGAGCAGCGGGTGAAAAAGGGATGGTTCCCGAAAAATGAAAAGAGGAAGAAACCATGAATTTACCCAATAAACTGACCATGCTGCGGATTCTTCTGATTCCGGTGTTCATGGTGGTGCTGTACTGGGGCTTTCCCGGCTCCACATGGGTGGCGCTGGCCATTTTTATCATCGCCAGCTTCACCGATATGCTGGATGGGAAAATTGCCCGGAAATACAACCTGATTACCGATTTCGGCAAATTCGCAGACCCGCTGGCGGACAAAATGCTGGTGACGGCGGCCATGCTGTGGTTTGTGGAAATCGGGCAGATGCCTGCTTGGGCACTGCTGATTGTCATTGTGCGGGAATTTGCCGTCAGCGGCCTGCGGATGATTGCCAGCGACAAGGGGCGGGTCATTGCCGCCGGCTGGTCCGGCAAGGTGAAGACCGCCAGCACCATGGTGTGTATCGTGGTGATGTTCCTGCCCATCCCCGGCTGGCTCAACGCCGTGTGCGTGGGGATTATCGCCGTGACCACCCTCTATTCCGGTGTGGAATATTTCGTATTGAACCGGGATGTGATTGCCAGCGCCTGAAAAAACAGCCTGCTTTGCGGGCTGAGCAGTGAAAAAGCGGTTATAAAGCAGAAAATCCGGCCGATTAACCATCGGCCGGATTTTTGTATCGGTATGCAGTTCTGCTTATGGAATGCAGATTCCGGGAACCTGCATATCCTGCCAGTATGTGAATTTGGAATCCTCCTCTGATTTTTCTGTCGCCGCCAGCATGTACAATCCGACATTGTCCGGATTTTCCGTGTCCTCGACGCATTCGATGATACAAAAGGCGTACGTTGTCTGCGCCGTTGTGACATCGTACCAGGATACGTTCTTGGTGTTTTTTTCTCCGTCTTCCGTACTTGCGGCGCTTGTAAAGCCGGTGCGTTCCCACGATTCCACATCCCCCTGCACCAGCCGGTACAGAGATTCCGCCTGTTGGCTGAAGTCATCCGTCTGACACAGTGCCGCTTCGGAAAACATGGCTTCCAGCGCGTCTATGTCCTGTTGGGATACGGCATCCAGAATTTCCTCCAGCCGGGCGTCTGCCTGCAGGCTTCCGTTGTCAAACCGGACTGCCTGTTCTCCCGCACTGCACGCACTCAAAAGCCCTGCGGCCGCGAGGGCGCCTGCGATTGCTTTTATCCCTCGGAGTATCACTGCGTTGTCCATAAAAATTCCTCCTTCACACTTTGTGCCTGCATGGCAGATTCAGAACCGCGCCCATGGCAAGGCCGCCGAGGCACACGGCAAGGACATCCCGCCAGTCCCCTACGGAGCGGGGAAGATACAGGGGCGTAACCAGTTCCCAGAAGCCGCCGCAGAAAAGGGAAAAGCAGAGGATGGGCAGCAGCCGCCCCACAGGCCGCCGTCCCGATAGTTCCAGCCCGGCGTTCAGGACGCAGAGCATCAGCCCGCCGGCCAGAAAATCGGCAAAATGCCACGCCAGCAGCCGGTGAAGCACTCCGGTGGTGTGAGGAATCAGAAAGAGCCGGTTTCCTGCATACAGGGCGGCGACGCACAGAGCCGGAAGCCCGTACCGGCGCAGAATCCTTTTCATCAGAAGATGGAGAGAATCAGCAGCGCCACAATGACGGCACCTACCACGCCCCAGAAGCCGATGCCGCTTTTCTCGGGATGGACGGAGGGAGGCAGCTCCATGGCGCTGTCCTTCACCAGCAGTTCGTCCTCCGCTTCCCCCTCGTCCAGAACAATCTTGAGGTCAAAAAAGGTATCCCGCAGGTTGGCGGCCAGATACCGGGCGGCACTGTCGGTCAAACCCCGGCGCAGCAGGATGCTGCAGCCATATTTGGCGGAGCTGTACTGAGACACCAGCATTTTGGCGTATTCCTCGGAATAACCGCAGTATTTCTGAAGATCCCGCTCCGCCTCCGACGCCTTGCTGACGCTGCCCAGAGAATCGGCATAGATGGCATATTTCGGCCCTCTGGGCGGCATGGTGGGCAGGGAATAGCCGCACACTGGGCAGAGAGAGCCGTCTACATGGCGCCCGCAGCAGGGGCAGGTGTCCGGGAGGCTATAGGCCGGAGCGGAAGCGTCGGCAGCGGCATCCGAATCGGTGCCCAGAAGAAGATAGTCCGCCGAAACGTGGAGCTTCCGGCACAGTGCGGTGATGGTCAGGGCGTCCGGCACGGCCTGACTGCTTTCCCACTTGCTGACGGCCTGACGGCTGACGCCCACCAGTTCTCCCAGCTGCTCCTGAGTCAGGCCGGCGGCTTTCCGGACGGCGGCAATGCGTTCGTTGAGTTCCATTTGGCGTTCTCCTTTGCGTTTTCCTTTGCTTGGATTCTACCAGAAAACCGATGAAAGGACAAGCGTCCATAGCTGGAATCCTGTCAACCGGCGGTTGACAGCCCCTTAAAACGCGCACCGCAGGGCATTCAGGTCGTGGGTGACGGCCAGAAACCACAGGGAACACACGGCGTCGGCGGTGAAGACCATCAGGCACAGCCATGTGAGGGCAGGCGGCACCCGGAGGGCCAGCGCGGCAATGGCCGGGGCAGCCAGCCCCACCGCTGGGAACATCAGCAGTCCCCATGCAAGGGAGAAGGGGAGGCAGACCCGCCCCCGGAGGTTTCCGGGAATGCCGGAGTAGTCCCAGAACCGGACGCCCAGTGCCACCTCTCCCCACCGGTGGTACAGGTACTCCACGGCGGTGGCGGCCAGACTTCCGAAAAGGTATAGCCTCCAGCCTCTCAGCAGGGAGGGCGGCAGCGCCAGCACCGCCGTCATGCCCAGCCCGTACACGGGGCACAGGGGGAGGAGCAGCAGGCACCGCCGCCGCTGCTGGGGGGCGCGGGTGAGGGCGGCAAACAGCCGCTCCACACACCAGCCGAGAAAGCTGAAAAGCAGAAAATTCCAGAACCAGACCGCCATACGCCGCCCTCCTTTGCCTACCCGGTCAGTATCGCCGGGAGTTGGGCGCCTTATGCGCTTGCGCGGCAGAAAGGGCTGTGGTATACTGGAAACCGGAAATTTCGGCGGGAGGCGGATCGCCCCCGCAGTGCGGCGGCACGGAAAGGCGGGATGAGGATGGCGGACAGCTGGGAAGCCCTGAAGCGGGACTGCATGGACTGCCATGGCTGCGCTCTGGCAGATACGAGAACCAACGTGGTATTCGGGGACGGCTGTGAAACGGCGCAGATTCTGTTCATCGGCGAAGGCCCCGGCCAGCACGAGGATGAGCAGGGAGTGCCCTTTGTGGGGGCTGCGGGGCAGCTGCTGGACGATATGCTGGAAATCATCGGGCTGGATCGCAGCATGGTTTATATTGCCAATGTGGTAAAGTGCCGCCCGCCCCGGAACCGGGATCCCCTGAACGTGGAGCAGGACGCCTGCATGGGGTATCTGCGGCGGCAGGCGGCACTGCTGAAGCCGAAAATCATCGTCTGTCTGGGGCGCATTGCCGCCAAGGCCATCATTAAAGAGGATTTCAGGATCACCCAGGAGCACGGCCAGTGGTTCCAGCGGGGCGGCGTGCAGATGACGGCCATCTACCATCCGGCGGCGCTGCTGCGGGATGAGCAGAAGCGGCCGGAAACCTTTGTGGATCTGAAGGGGATTCAGGCGAAAATCCGGGAGGTCTGCGGAACGGGACAGTGACCCGACATTCGTCTTTTACGAAAAGCGCCGTGAAAAGAACACAGATAAAAACGCCTTGAAAGCATGGCTTTCAAGGCGTTTTTCAAGACTTTCGACAGGGAGGTTAAGCGTTCTGCGGCGGTAAGGCCGGACAGCCGTCAGCGGCTCCGGTGAGGAAGAAACCAGGGGCACTGCCGGCCGGCGCGGGGGTTACCGCACGCCGAAGAGCAGGTCGCCGTAGGTGGGGAAGGGCCAGTACTCGGCGGCGGTCAGGGTTTCGGCCTCGTCGCAGACCACCCGCAGTTCCGCCATCTTCTGAAGCACCACGTCGCGAATCACATAGGCGGCGTCGGTGACGTCCGGCACGGCCTTCAGCCGCACCAGCGTGGAGTCCAGAGCCGCGGCGGCTGCGTCGATTTCGTCCGCCAGCCCGGAGAGACGGGAGATGACGCCCTTTTCATACTTACAGGCCAGGGTGGGCACCGCAGCGGTTTTGGCGGCCATGGTGTCCGCCAAATCTCCCAGATAGGACTCCACGGCAGGCAGGATTTCCTTCCGGGCCATGTCCACCATGGTCAGCCCCTCGATGTTGACGGTCTTGCAGTAGTTTTCCAGAGAAATCTCGTAGCGGGAGCGGATTTCCGCCTCGGAGAAAATTTTCAGAGAGGTGAGCATCTCCACGTTCTTCTTTTCCAGAATGGTAGCCAGAGCGTCGGGAGTGGTGCGCAGGTTCAGCAGACCCCGCTTCTCCGTGGCCTCCTTAATCCAGGCGTCGTCATAGCCGTTGCCGTTGAAGATGATGCGCTTGTGGGCTTTGATGGTTTCCATGATAAGGTCGTGGAGGGCGGACGTAAAGTCGGCGGCGCCCTCCAGCCTGTCGGCAAACTCCTTCAGGGTTTCGGCCATGGCGGCGTTGAGCATGATATTGGCGCAGGCAATGGAGTCGGAGGAACCCACCATCCGGAACTCGAACTTGTTGCCGGTGAAGGCGAAGGGGGAGGTGCGGTTGCGGTCGGTGGTGTCCCGGGTGAACTTGGGCAGGACGTGGACACCCAGCTTCAGGACGGTCTTTTCCGTACCGCTGTAGGGAGCGTCGCTTTCGATGGCGTCCAGCACGGCGGTGAGTTCGTCGCCAAGGAAGATGGAAATGACGGCCGGCGGCGCTTCGTTGGCGCCCAGACGGTGGTCGTTGCCGGCAGTGGCCACGGACAGCCGCAGCAAATCCTGATAGTTGTCCACGGACTGGATGGCGGCGCAGAGGAACAGCAGGAACTGGGCGTTTTCATAGGGGGTGTCGCCGGGCTTGAAGAGGTTCACGCCGGTGTCGGTGGACAGTGACCAGTTGTTGTGCTTGCCGCTGCCGTTGACGCCTGCGAAGGGCTTTTCCGCCAGCAGGCACACAAGGCCGTGGCGGGAGGCCACCTTCTGCATAATCTCCATGGTCAGCTGGTTATGGTCGGTGGCGATGTTGGCCACGGAGAAGATCGGCGCCAGTTCGTGCTGGGCGGGGGCAACCTCGTTGTGCTCCGTCTTGGCAAGGATTCCCAGCTTCCACAGTTCCTGATTCAAATCCTCCATGTAGGCTTCCACCCGGGGTTTGATGACGCCGAAGTAATGGTCGTCCAGTTCCTGTCCCTTGGGAGGCTTGGCGCCGAACAGCGTCCGGCCGCAGAACACCAGATCCTTCCGCTTTTCGTACATCTCCTTATCCACCAGAAAGTACTCCTGCTCCGGCCCCACGCAGGGGCGGACGCACCGGACATCCTCGTTGCCGAAGAGTTTCAGCACCCGCAGAGCCTGCCGGTTCAGCGCCTGCATGGAGCGCAGCAGGGGGGTCTTCTTGTCCAGCGCCTCGCCGCCGTAGGAGCAGAACGCCGTGGGGATGCAGAGGGTGTGCCCTTTGATGAAGGCGTAGGAGGTGGGATCCCAGGCCGTGTAGCCCCGGGCCTCAAAGGTTGCCCGCAGGCCGCCGGAGGGGAAGGAGGAGGCGTCCGGCTCCCCCTGAATCAGTTCCTTGCCGGAAAACTCCATGATGACACCGCCGTCAGGGGAGGGGGAGATGAAGCTGTCGTGCTTTTCGGCGGTGACACCGGTGAGGGGCTGGAACCAGTGGGTGAAGTGGGTGGCGCCGTGCTCCACCGCCCAGTCCCGCATGGCAGAAGCCACGGCGTTGGCCACATGGGTGTCCAGCGTTGCCCCCTCGTCAATGGTTTTTTTCAGGGAGTCGTAGACGGCGGAGGGCAGCTTTGCCCGCATGACCCGGTCGTCAAATACCAGACTGCCAAAATAATCGGATACGGTTGTACTCATAGTGAAGAACTCCTTCCTGAATCCGGCGGCGGGGCGGAACCCAGCCGGTTTATGATGGAATAAAAAGAAAAATGGCGTCGGGGAGCACACGCTCCAAGACGCCATTGCCTTTGATGCTGGGAATTATACACGCCGGATTTTCGGTTGTCAAGCGTCTTTTTCAACTTTTTTCAAAAAAGATTGACAAGGCACCTTTTCCGTGCTAAACTGCCGGAGTATTCTATATTTGAATGAGCAAAGGCGTTCATTTTCCGGCAGGGAGCAGGGCTTCCTGTCGGGGAATGGACGCCTTTTTCCATACGGAAAGGGTGAGAACAGTGAAAAAAGAAGGGCAGGTGCGGATTCCCTCCGGGTGCGCCATTTCCGCCGTGATTTCCCGGGAGGGCCGCCCTATGACAGGAGAAAAAATCACAGAGAGCATGGTTCCCATGCATGACCGCTCCAACGGTCTGGGGGGCGGCTTCGCCGGATACGGCATCTATCCGGAGTATAAGGATTTTTACGCCTTCCATATGTTCTTTGACACCCGGGATACCCGCAAGACCTGCGAGGCCCTGCTGAAGGAGGGCTTTGAAATCGTGAAGGCGGAGCACATCCCCATCCGCCGGATTCCGGAAATCACGGACGTGCCTCTGATATGGCGGTACTTTCTGGCCCCCATGCGCTCGGTGCTGGAACGCCTCCAGCTGGATGAGGAGGAGTATGTGGTTCGCACGGTGACAAAAATCAACGCGGAAATCCCCGGCGCGTATGTCTTTTCCAGCGGGCGGAACATGGGCGCCTTCAAGGCCGTGGGCTTCCCGGAGGATGTGGGGCGTTTCTACCGGCTGGAGGAGTACGAGGGCTACTGCTGGACGGCTCACGGCCGTTACCCCACCAATACCCCCGGCTGGTGGGGCGGGGCGCATCCCTTCTCCCTGCTGGAGTGGTCGGTGGTGCACAACGGGGAAATCTCCTCCTACGACGCCAACCGCCGCTGTGTGGAGATGTACGGCTATCGATGCACCCTCCAGACGGACACGGAGGTAATGGCCTACATTGCAGACTACCTGCTGCGGCGGCAGGGGCTGACGCTGGAGGAAACCGCCTCCGTCATGGCGGCGCCCTTCTGGAGCACCATCCGGAGCCGGGAACCTCAGGAGGCGGAGCGGCTGGCCTATCTCCGCAGGATGTTCCCCAGTCTCCTGCTGACGGGGCCGTTTTCCATTGTACTGGGCTTTTCCGGCGGGCTGATGGCGCTGAACGACCGGCTGAAGCTGCGGAGCATGGTGGTGGCGGAAAAGGACGACCGGGTGTTCATCGCCAGCGAGGAGGCCGCTATCCGGGTCATGGAGCCGGAGGCGGAAAACGTCTGGGCGCCTATGGGCGGCGAACCGGTGATTGTCCGGGTGAGGGAAGGTGCGTACTGATGAAAGGGTTTTATATTCCTCCGGAATTTGAGATTGTCCGGAACCCGGGGCGCTGTGTCAACTGCCGAATCTGCGTGGAGCAGTGCCCCAACGGCGTCCACCGGTTTGACGAAAAGCACGGGATTATGCTGGCGGATGAGAGCCGGTGCGTGGACTGCCAGCGCTGTGTGGCCTTCTGTCCCACCCATGCGCTGAAAATCACGGAAAGCGGCAATACCCTCCGGAAGAGCGCCAACTGGCACGAGGACACCGTGGGGGAAATCTGGAAGCAGGCCGCCTCCGGCGGCGTGCTGCTGTCCTCCATGGGCAGCCCCCGGGAGTTGACGGTGTACTGGGACAGGCTGCTGCTGAATGCGTCCCAGGTGACAAACCCGCCCATCGACCCCCTGCGGGAGCCGATGGAAACCCGGGTGTTTCTGGGGAAGCGGCCGGAGGGAATCCGGCGGGACGAAAGCGGGAGCCTTATTACCGATTTGCCGCCCCAGCTGGAACTGTCCATGCCGGTGCTGTTTTCCGCCATGAGCTACGGCTCCATCAGCTTCAACGCCCATAAGAGCCTTGCCATGGCGGCGCAGGCGCTGGGGGTGTACTACAACACCGGCGAGGGCGGCCTCCACGAGGATTTGTACCGCTACGGCGCCAACACCATCACTCAGGTGGCCTCCGGCCGTTTCGGCGTCCACGAGGACTACCTGATGGCCGGCGCGGCCATTGAAATCAAAATGGGGCAGGGAGCCAAGCCCGGCATCGGCGGCCACCTGCCGGGCACCAAAATTGTGGGGGATGTGTCCCGCACCCGGATGATCCCGGAAGGCTCCGACGCCATTTCCCCGGCGCCCCACCACGACATTTACTCCATCGAGGATCTCCGGCAGCTGATTTTCTCCCTGAAGGAGGCCACCGAATATAAAAAGCCCGTCATTGTCAAGGTGGCGGCGGTGCACAACATTGCGGCCATTGCCAGCGGCATTGCCCGGGGCGGCGCGGACATCATCGCCATTGACGGCTTCCGGGGCGGCACCGGGGCGGCGCCCACCCGGATCCGGGACAACGTGGGCATTCCCATTGAACTGGCGCTGGCGGCGGTGGATCAGCGGCTCCGGGAGGAGGGCATCCGGGATCGGGTGTCCCTCATCGCCGGCGGCAGCATCCGCTCCGCTGCCGACGTGGTGAAGGCGGTGGCGCTGGGGGCAGACGCCTGCTATATCGGCACGGCGGCGCTGATTGCCATGGGCTGCCACCTGTGCCGCAGCTGCCAGAGCGGCCGGTGCGCCTGGGGGATTGCCACCCAGCGGCCGGAATTGGTGCAGCGGCTGGATCCGGAGGAGGGCGCGACGCGGCTGGTAAACCTCATGACCGCCTGGAAGCACGAAATCCGGGAGATGATGGGGGGCATGGGCATCAATTCCATTGAAGCCCTCCGGGGCAACCGCCTGATGCTGCGGGCCGTGGGTCTGACGGACAGGGAATTGGCCGTTCTGGGTGTGGCTCACGCAGGAGAATAGGTGCGGAAGATGGAAATTTTTTCTGTTTTACACATTGTAAGACCACCGGGAGGTGTGATATAACATGGACATTGAGGCAAAAGGACTGGAATACAGGGCGCTGAACGAGGCAATCCGGGCAGCGGGGCCGTCCTGCCGGATTACCGGCTGTCTGGGGCAGCGGTTTATCGGCGCGGGGATGACCGGCCGTCAGGTGGAGATTCAGGGTATCCCCGGCAACGCCCTTGGGGCGTATCTGGGAGGCGGTGCCATCACCGTTTACGGCAACGCGCAGGACGCCGTGGGGGACACCATGAACGACGGCTCCATCGTCATCCACGGAAACGTGGGGGACACGGCGGGATATGCTATGCGGGGCGGGGAAATCTATGTCCGGGGCAGCGCCGGCTACCGGCTGGGAATCCACATGAAGGCCTATCGGGACAAGCAGCCGGTGATTGTCATCGGCGGCCGGGTAGGCAGCTTTCCAGGGGAATATCAGGCCGGCGGCACCATTCTGGTGCTGGGTCTGCACACGGACGGCAAGCCCATCGCCGGGTATTTCCCCTGCACAGGGCAGCACGGCGGCCGGGTGATTTTCCGGGGGGACGTTTCCGGCATCCGCTTTCCGGAGCAGGTGACGCCCCATGCCCCCACGGCGGAGGAACTGGCGCTGCTGCGTCCGCTGGTGGAGCGGTGGTGCGCCCTGTTCGGCGGTGACGCGGAGGCGCTGATGAACAGCCCCTTCACCGTGGTCACGCCGGACAGCAGGAACCCCTACCGGCAGATGTATGCGGCCAACTGACAAATTACGAAAGGCGGGAGCACAATGCGGTATTCCGCGGAAGAAATCAGACAGTATGCGGCAGAGGAGGACGTGAAGTTCATCCGGATGGCCTTCTGTGATGTGGAGGGCCGCCAGAAGAACATTGCCATCATGCCCTCGGAGCTGGATCGGGCGTTCCGGTACGGCATTGCCATTGACGGCTCCGCCATTCCCGGCTTCGGCGGGGAGGTGCACTCCGACCTGCTGCTGCACCCGGATCCCGGCACCCTGTGCGTGCTGCCGTGGCGTCCGGAGCATGGCAGGGTGGTGCGGATGTTCTGCTCCGTGACCCGCCCCGGCGGGCAGGTCATTGAGGCGGACACCCGGAGCCTGCTGCAAAGGGCAGTGGGGGATGCAAAGGCGGCGGGGCTGACCTTCGCCTTCGGCACGGAGATGGAGTTTTACCTGTTCCGCCGGGACGAGGAGGGGAAGCCCACCCGGATTCCCTACGACAATGCCGGGTATATGGACGTCGCACCGGCCGACAAAGGGGAGAATGTCCGCCGGGAGGTGTGCCTGACGCTGGAGCGTATGGGCATCCGCCCGGAAAGTTCCCACCACGAAGAAGGGCCGGGGCAGAACGAAATTGACTTCCGCTACGCGGATCCCGTCACGGCGGCGGATAACGCCGTGACCTTCCGGGCGGTGGTGGAGGCTGTGGCGGCGCAGAACGGACTGTATGCAGATTTCACCCCCAAGCCCCTGAAAGATAAGGCGGGCAGCGGGATGCACATCAATTTTTCCGTTACCCATGTGGAAAAGAAGGATGTGATGCCTGCCGCCATTGCCGGCATTCTGACCCGTATCCGGGAGATGACGGTGTTTCTGAACCCGGCGGAGGAATCCTACCGCCGCTTCGGCAGCTGCAAGGCGCCCGGGTATGTGTCATGGTCTGCGGAAAACCGCTCCCAGCTGATTCGGGTGCCGGCGGCGGAAGGGGAGTACCGCCGGGCGGAGCTGCGCTCACCGGATTCCCTGTGCAACCCCTATCTGGCCTTTGCCCTGCTGATCCGGGCGGCCATGGAGGGGATTGCCCGGGATCTGCAGCTGCCTCCGGCGGCGGATCTGAACCTGTACACCGCGCCGGAGGAAATCCGCGCCGGGTACCGGCAGCTGCCGGAAAGTCTGACGGCTGCGGCCAATGCCGCCGCTGCCAGCGGCTTCATTGCCGCCAGCCTGCCGGAGACGGTGATCCGCCATTTCACCCGCAGAACTGCGGAGTAATCCCCGCCCGGTGCGGAAAAGTTCATGCAGAAGAGAGGAGGAAGCCCTATGGAACCGGAGCGCAGGTACAGTGTTCTGGCGGTGTCCTCCTCTCATTCTTTTAATGACTCCATACGCGGCCTCCTGCCGGAGAGCCGCTATTTCCCTGTTACGGTGCTGAAGGATGCCGCCAGTGCCCGCCGGGCGCTGCTGGAATACGGCAGTGATCTGGTGATTATCAACGCGCCCCTGCCGGATGAGCCGGGGATCCGGCTGGCCATGGACGTCTGTGAGCGCAGCAGCGCCGGGGTTCTTCTGATGGTGAAGGCGGAGCACTACCCGGACATTGAGGCCGCGGCGGCGCCCCGGGGAATCCTGACGCTGTCCAAGCCCACCACCTCCCAGCTGTTTGCCCAGTCTGTCCGGATGCTCTGCATCACCCGGGAGCGGCTGCGGAGCATGGAGGAAAAAACCGCCACCATCGAGGAAAAAATGGAGGAGATCCGGCTGGTAAACCGGGCAAAATGGCTTTTGATTGAGGAACTGAAAATGACGGAGCAGGAGGCGCACCGCTACATTGAAAAGCAGGCCATGGATCGCTGCGTGACAAAGCGGACGGTGGCGGAGCAGATCCTGTCAACCTACAAATAGAGGAAATTTTGAACTTGTAAATTGTCGGAATATGGAGGGAACCCTATGACAAAGTACATTTTTGTAACCGGCGGCGTGGTGTCCGGTTTGGGAAAGGGGATCACCGCGGCGTCTCTGGGACGTCTGCTGAAGACCCGGGGGCTGAAGGTAGCGGCGCAGAAGCTGGATCCCTATATCAACGTGGATCCCGGCACCATGAGCCCCTATCAGCACGGGGAGGTTTACGTCACCGAGGACGGGGCGGAAACGGATCTGGATCTGGGACATTACGAGCGGTTTATTGACGAGGATCTGAACCGCTACTCCAACCTCACCACCGGCAAGGTGTACTGGAATGTGCTGAACAAGGAGCGCCGGGGAGAGTATCTCGGCTCCACCGTGCAGGTGATTCCCCATATCACCAATGAAATCAAGGACTTTGTCTACCGGGTGGGCAAGCAGACCAACGCCGACGTGGTGATTACCGAAATCGGCGGCACCATCGGCGACATTGAGTCCCAGCCCTTTCTGGAGGCTGTCCGGCAGATTTCCCTGGAGGTGGGCCGGGAGAACAGCCTCTTTATCCATGTGACGCTGGTGCCCTTCCTCCGGGGTTCCGACGAGCACAAGTCCAAGCCCACCCAGCACTCCGTCAAGGAACTTCAGGGGATGGGCATCAATCCCAACGTCATCGTCCTCCGGTGCGATGAGCCGCTGGAGCCGTCTATTTTCCAGAAAATCTCCCTGTTCTGCAATGTGAAGCCGGACTGCGTCATTGAAAATATCACCCTGCCCTGTCTGTATGAGGCGCCGCTGATGCTGGAACAGTCCCATTTCTCCTCCGTGGTGTGCCGGGAACTGGGCATCGATGCTCCCGCCCCGGATCTGACGGAGTGGACGCATATGGTAGAGCGCATCAAGAATCCCGGAAAGCAGGTGACCATTGGCCTTGTGGGGAAGTACGTCCAGCTTCACGATGCCTACCTCTCCGTGGCGGAGGCGCTGCGCCACGCAGGCTACGCCCAGGGGGCGGAGGTGGACATCCGCTGGATTGACTCCGAAACCATTACGGAAACCAACGTGGAAGAGGTACTGGGAGCGCTGGACGGCATCATCGTCCCCGGCGGCTTCGGCCAGCGGGGGGTTGACGGGATGATTCTGGCGGCACAGTATGCCCGGGAGCATCACCTGCCCTACTTCGGCATCTGCCTTGGAATGCAGATTGCCGTCATTGAGTATGCCCGCCATATGGCCGGGATTGCCGACGCGGACTCCGGCGAGTTCAACGAAATCTGCAAAAACAAGGTCATCGACTTCATGCCCGGCCAGAGCGACGAGATTGACAAGGGCGGCACCCTGCGGCTGGGGGCGTATCCCTGCGTCATTCAGTCCGGCACCACCATGGAGCGCTGCTACGGCACCCGGGAGATTTCCGAGCGCCACCGCCATCGCTACGAGTTCAACAACGACTACCGGCAGGCGCTGACCGCCGCCGGGCTGACCCTCTCCGGCCTGTCTCCGGACGGCCGGCTGGTGGAAACCGTGGAACTGACGGATCGACCCTTCTATGTAGGCGTCCAGTATCATCCGGAGTTCAAGTCCCGCCCCAATCATGCCCATCCGCTGTTCAGAGGGTTCATTCAGGCATCACTTGAGCATTGAAATGCGCCGGGGAATGTGATATGCTGGAACCAACATCAGATTGAGGAGGACCCTATGGCTTCACAAATGATTCTGGTTCTTGACTTCGGCGGACAGTACAATCAGCTGATTGCCCGGCGCGTCCGGGAGTGCAATGTGTACTGCGAGGTCAAGCCCTATACCACCCCGCTGGCGGACATCAAGGCGATGAACCCCATCGGCATCATCTTTACCGGCGGCCCCAACAGCGTGTACGACCCCGCTTCCCCTCAGGCCGATCCGGAGATTTTCAGGCTGGGGATTCCCATCCTCGGCATCTGCTACGGCTGCCAGCTGCTGGCTCACAATCTGGGAGGCCGGGTAGTGGCGGCCACGGAGGATTCTGCCCGGGAATACGGCAAGACGGAAACGTATTTCAACACGGACTGCAAACTCTTCAAGGGACTGCCTGCCGATGGCATTTCCTGGATGAGCCACGGCGACTACATGGAGAAGGTGCCGGAGGGCTTTGAACTGGTGGCGCACTCCGATGCCTGCCCCAACGTGGCCATCTGCGACGAGAGCCGGGGCTTTTACGGCGTGCAGTTCCACCCGGAGGTAAACCACACCCAGCACGGCACCGACATGATCCGCAACTTCCTCTATGAGGTCTGCGGCGCCAGAGGCGAGTGGACCATGGGGGATTACAAGAACACCGCCATCCGCCAGATCCGGGAGAAGGTGGGAGACGGCAAGGTGCTGCTGGCCCTGTCCGGCGGCGTGGATTCCTCCGTAGCGGCGGCGCTGGTGGCGGAAGCCGTAGGCAGCCAGCTGACCTGCGTGTTTGTGGATCACGGCCTTATGCGCCTCAACGAGGGCGACGAGGTGGAGGAAGCCTTCAAGAAGTGGGACATCCACTTCGTCCGCGCCAACGCCGAGGAACTGTTTCTGGGCAAGCTGGCCGGCGTGACGGAGCCGGAGCGCAAGCGGAAGATCATCGGCGAGGAGTTCATCCGGGTCTTTGAGGCGGAGGCCAAGAAGATCGGACAGGTGGATTATCTGGTGCAGGGCACCATCTACCCCGATGTCATCGAGTCCGGTGCCGGCAACGCCGCCGTCATCAAGAGCCATCATAACGTAGGCGGCCTGCCGGACTATGTGGATTTCAAGGAGATTATCGAGCCTCTGCGGATGCTCTTCAAGGATGAGGTGCGCCAGCTGGGGCGTGAACTGGGTCTGCCGGAGTATCTGGTGATGCGCCAGCCTTTCCCCGGCCCCGGGCTTGCCATCCGCGTCATCGGCGAAATTACCAGAGAGAAGCTGGATACCCTGCGGCTGGCGGACTTCATCTTCCGGGACGAGATTGCTAAAGCGCATCTGGAGGGCACCATGAACCAGTACTTCGCGGTGCTGACCAATATGCGCTCCGTGGGCGTCCAGGGCGACGGGCGGACGTATGACTATACGCTGGCGCTGCGCTCCGTGACCACGACGGACTTCATGACCGCCGACTGGACGCGGATTCCGTATGACGTGCTGGATCGGGTGTCCGTGCGGATCGTCAATGAAGTGCCTCATATCAACCGGATTGTCTATGATATTACCTCCAAACCCCCTGCGACCATTGAGTGGGAATAAGAAAAAAGTGAACATGAGGGGCTGCAAAGCCTTGAAAACACTCACTTTTTGAAAATCTCATTTCCTGTTTGATAGCAAAATGATAGCAGATACTAAAGCCATTTTGTTTGTTCTTG